>JAMOQV010000123.1 GCA_027068615.1 Helicobacteraceae bacterium
CATATTTATTAAACTTAGCAATTATTGGTACTAAAAATTCTGATGATGGATTTTCTATAAAATCAAACAATGCATCATCTAGTTCATGTTCAAGTTCTTTTAACTCATCGAGTTCAGCATATACAGTTTCATCTATGGTTTGTATAAAATCAGCAGCAGATATCTTCTCTATATGACTTTTTCTTAAAAGATACTCCTCTTTATCATCAATTGCACGCTTTTTTACATCTTCTGTTTTTTCTTCAATAGCTTTATATTTTGTTTCAATCAGATAGTTTTGCAATCTAAAATTATAATTTTGAATTTTTATTTTTTGATATTCTACCATTGTAATATCTTGAAAAATATAAATTTTACTTTTATCTTTTTCACCATCTAAATGCAGTTCATTCGCTATCACTTGAAAAATACATCGTTTTTTGTTTATGGTTATTGAAACCTTATTTTTATAAGGGGCATCTTGAGTAAGAGTTTCAAGAGTATCATTAAAGCCATCTTTTTTATCTAAAAGAGAGTTAATAAAATCTGTATCTTTATATATCAACTTTATATTTGATTCACCAAAAAAGTTTTTAAAAGATTTATTCATATATCTAATCTCTTTATTTTGCAAAATAATAATTGGTTCAATTAGTGTTTCTGAAAATTGAGAGATGATATCTCTTGTATTTTTTTCTATATGCTCACGCTCTAATTTTTCCCTATAGATATTTGCAAACTTTTTATCTTCAAGAGCTTTTAAAACTTTTCCTATAGTTAAAAATAATGTTTGTTTTCTTATAGGTTTTATCAAAAAATTACTAACTCCTAGATCTATGGACTTTAGTAAACAATCTTGATCACCTCTTGAAGTTGTTACGATTATGGGTATATCTGCATCATCTTTTCTAATCTCAGAGATCATCTCCAAACCATCCATATTTGGCATCTCTATATCTGTAATAATTAAATCTGGCTTATTATCATAGTAGCTTTTCAATCCCAAAGCACCATCTTCACAATAAGAAACATTACCTACTTTATCTTTTAATATTAATGCGAAAGTTTTTC
>JAMOQV010000124.1 GCA_027068615.1 Helicobacteraceae bacterium
TTTATCGTAGATATAAGTTTAGCTATATTGTCTTGAGAAGCCGTTATATTTTCATATCGTAGTTGCTTTTTAAAAAGTTCAGAGCCACCATCTTTTTGTATAAGTTTTTCAATATCTTTAGGTATAAGGATAGAGTGTTTTTTTACTTTTTTAAGTCTTGGTATAACTTTGTTTAGATAGATATTTATACCTGCTAAATCATAATCCCCAAAGTGTATATATTCATTTTCTTTATCCTCTATCCATTTTAAAAAGATTGTGTTTATATAAACAAACAAAACTTTTTTATCTTTAAAAAACTCTTTATACTTTTTAGCAAACCAAACAACTTGGTAATTCTCAATCCCAACTATAACAGTATCTTCAAAAAGCTCCACTTTTTGAGTATAAAACAAAAAATATCCCATACCATTTTGAGGGATTATGGTTACTACCTCATCATCTATCTTTATATCTATATCTTGCAAAGATGAAACATATAAGCCGTCTAAACTTTTTGATGTTTTTGACTTGGTGTTAGATGTGTATTTTTGTATGATATCTCTTGATACAGATGAGTTAAACATATCTTCTATATAACTATCTATATCTTCTAATGAATTTATATTGTAGTTGTTTTGCTGTAAAAATAAAAATATATTTTCAGGCTTTAGCAACTCTATATATCGTAATTTTGGTGTTTTTTTACCATCTTTAACACTTCCATTTTGTTTTAAACCATCAACTATATCTTGATTTTTAAATGCACTTTTTGTGATTGTCCCTTTTTCAAGTAAGATTTTTAGTTTAGTAAAATCGTGCTTATTTATCTTCATATTTCCATCTTAGATGCTAGTATCATTTTTGAGTAATTGTTACGGTTTTGTCCAACATATATGGTTGGGTACATAGATATAAGCATATCATCCTCTATCGGCATACCATTTAAAAAAACAAACCCACTACGGTTTACAAACTCTTTTAACTCTTTAAAATAATCTGTTGAGATAGTACCTATTTCATCCAACACACAATGACTAACTAAAAATCTATCTTTTACTA
>JAMOQV010000125.1 GCA_027068615.1 Helicobacteraceae bacterium
TAGATAACCAAGAGATAACTACTAGTTTATATGGTAGTGGTTTATTTATACTAGGTGATATAGATATTGGATTTGTTGACCATATAGAAGTTTACACACAAAGTCCAACTTATGAATTTACATCTGAACCAACTTTTACTCTTATAAAACTATATTCTAAAAAAGCTATAAAAGATTCTGGTTCAAAAATAAGCCTAAGCAAAACAAATTTTGGTGCCTCACAGGTAACCTTAGAAAATTCAGATGAGATGGATAATTTTTCTTATTTTGCTTATGTGTCAAATAATGATGTAAAAAGAGAAAAATATCAAAGTCATAATAAAGATATATCAAGAGATAGAGATGTAAAACATCTATTTGCTTCTATATATGATGATAAACAAAATTTTATGTTTGAAGCGATACAGCAAGATAGAAATGGTTTTATAGACTATAGTTTAGATGCTACACCTGAAGAAACAAAAGAGACAATAGATTCTTACCATATAGGTTATGATTTAGAATTAGATAACTTTTCTTTTTTATTGACATACGATTATCTACATACAATATCTCATTTTGTTGATGATGTTACACCTTCAAGTTATACTTTTGCTTCTATCGATTCTGATACTGTATCAGATGTTATAAGCTCAGAGATAAAATATAAATATATAACAAATAATAACAAGATGATACTTGGTGCAAAATATAGATATAAACATTTTAATTATAAAAAATTAAATCTAAATAGTATTGATTTACCTTTATCAGGAAATACAAATCAAAGAGTTGGTAGTTTATTTGTAGAAAATCAATACTCTATAGCAAAAAATTCAATATTTAATTTTGGTATTGAAACATCACAAGTTAGAAATAATAATTCTATACAGCAAGATGATTTACTTATGTATAGATTTGGTCATACTTTTACAGATGAAAATCTTGTTGTTAAAACTATTTTTAACCATATGGAAACATCTTTAGACCCATTTTTGGTAAATAGTTATGGATATTATATAACAGAGGGTAAGAAAAAACCTCAAAAAGCAGATTCTGTT
>JAMOQV010000126.1 GCA_027068615.1 Helicobacteraceae bacterium
ACTATACCATCTAAAGTTACCAAATAGAGAAGTAAAAACATCTCTAAATCAATTTATAGTAAATACTATGTATAAAGATACATCTACAAATAGAAAAGGGTTAAGTAAAGCACTAAGAGAGAAAAACTTAGAAGCTTTTAAAACATCATTAGAAACTATATTTGCATCTATACCTTACAATAACTACACAAACAACAACATACAAAACTATGAGGGCTTTTATGCAAGTGTAGTTTATGTATATCTTCAAAGTTTGGGACTTGATATCATAGGGGAAGATATAACAAATAAGGGTCGTATAGATTTAACTATAAAGATAAATAATCTTATCTATATACTAGAGTTTAAAGTTGGTAGTGAAGATGCACTAACTCAAATCAAACAAAAAAACTATGCTCAAAAGTATATAAATGAAGATAAAGAGATATATCTAGTTGGGATTAACTTTGATGAGGATGAAAAAAATATAGCTAAGTTTGAGTGGGTAAAATATAAAATCTAAAAAGGAAAATCTATGTTAGATAGTAAATTTAAAGTAAGTTTTACACTAAAACAACACACCCCTATAATTCACTTTCAAAGTGAACAAGTTGGTGCAACACTTAGAGCAACTGAGTTAAAACCCAAATTTGACAAATTTTTAAAAAAATATGCTTTTAATAATAAAATACCAAAAAATTATAAAATAAAAGATGACAAAGATGCACTTGATTATAAAGTAAACATAGAAGCACAAAACAAACAAATAGTTGCTTTTGAAAAGTACCCTCCCCTTTACTTTGCAAGAGATAGCAAAGAAAAAGTTCAAACAGATAACTTGACTATAAGCTTTATATCGTTTCAAACTGATTTGATACAAATCATAAAAGATAACTTTGAAGCTTTTTTAGCAAATACCAACTTTGGTTCAAGACAAAGCAAAGGTTATGGCTGTTTTTATATAAAAGATAAAAAATTCAATCCAAATCTAGTAGCAAAAGATAAAACAAAAATGTACTGTTTTAACTCAACTTTAAACAGTTATGAAAACGATATAAAACTATTTTATGGTTTTTTAAGAGCTGGTATAAATGAGGTAGATTTTAGAACAAAAACATCAAGATTTTATGCCAAATCATTAATGTTTTTATATGCAAACTCTTTAGGTATAACTTGGGATAAAAAAGCTATAAAAGAGCATTTTTTAAACCATAAACAACCATCAAATCATCATCTTATGAAAGATTTACTAGGGCTTAGTACAAATGAGAGTTGGATCTCATACAAGATGAACATCAAAAAATCATCTAAAAGTATAGACAGATATGCATCCCCTATACTATTTAAACCCATACTAGAAGATAATGTTGTAAAGATTTACTTTTTTGCTTCAAGTATCAACAAAGAGTTTTTAAACCAACACTTTAGCATCCACTCAAAAGGTAAACCATTGCAAATATCAACACCAAAAGAGTTTGATATAGATCAGTTTTTAAAGCACTCTTTTAATGTTGATATAGATAAACATATAGACAAAAAGTACCATAAACACAAAAATTTTCTAAAGTTAGTAAATATATTTAAAACACTAAAGGCTCAAGTATGACAAAGATTGACACTCTGTTTCAAAGTTGTAGTATGGATTATGATGAGTTAAAGTATTATACACTTGATGAAGCTTTATTTAAAAATCATAATTTTGTAAAAACTTTAAATAGTTTTTTGTTTAACTACTCTAAGATTCAAGATAGATTTGAACAAAGTTTTTTTAAAAAAACTCTTTTAGAACTAAGAGAGATAAACAACGAAAATATCCCTTTTAGAGATGTTTTAACCATACTTGAAAAACTAAATATCTTAGATATAAAAACTTGGGATAAACTTATAAAAGTTAAAAACACCATAACATACAAACACCCTCTTGATATAAAAGATTTAAAAGATGCACTAGAGAGTTTTGAGACACTAAAACAAATCGATAAAAAAACAAAAAGCATCTTAAACAAAAACAAACCAACTCAAAAAGATGAAAAAACAAACTATATAGCATACACCATAGGCGATATATATGGAACTATTTTAGATAGCTTACAAAAAGACAGTAAAACAAAAAGACTTAAAGCTGGAAGTTACTTCTTTAGCTACTTTATGAAAACTTTACTCAAAAATATAAAAGATGATTTTGAGATACTTGTACCGTTTGTAGATAACGATATACTAAAACAAGAGCATAAAAATATAGGTATATTTCACGATAGATTTATAGCAAGTAGTACAAAATCTAAAGATGATATAAAAGATATACTTAAACAAAAAGTACAAAAAACATACGAAGATATAGCAAAAGATAAAGCCGATATACTAAAGACAAATATGTCAAACCATTTTATAGTAGCCAATGAAGATGAGCTAAAAAGTATAGATAAAAACATCATATTTGCATTGAACCGTATCTTGGATGCAAAAGAGTTACAAAGAGAGTTTACTTTTGATATAGAAAGAAGTTTTATAAAAGAGTACCAAGAGGAGTATATCAAAAAACATAAAATCAAATCTATTGAAGATATAAAACAAGATTTTAACTACTACTGTGTAGTTGTAGCTGATGGCGATAAGATGGGAACTAAGATAAAAACCTTAGCCACTGACAAACCAACAAACATAAAAGATATATCAAAAAAACTTTTTGATTTTTTTACCAAAGATGAAGATATATATAAAACTGTAAATCATAAATTTGGTGGTGAGTTGATATATGCAGGTGGTGATGACATACTAGCTATACTACCAGTAAAACAAGATGACAAAACATTTTTAGACTTTATAAATGGGATTGATAAAAAGTTTAAACATATAGTTGGTGAAGATGTAAGCTTAAGTTTTGGAGTAAATATATCGTACTATAAGTACCCACTAAGGGATGCTGTTGAGAATGCTTTTGAACTTTTACACAAAGCAAAACAAAACTCTACAAATACTATATGTATAGATATAACAAAACATTCTGGACAAACATTTGGCACTACTTTTAAACTATTTACAAACAGATACAATCTTTATAAAATACTACTAGATGACATAGTAAAACAAGAGGTACATCTGCCACATTCTATACACCATTCACTTAAAAACTACCAAACACCTATACTTGAAACATTTAAACAAAAAAGGGAGATAAACAACCTTTTTGAAACAATTTTCAACGATGCAAAAGAGGAACATAAAGCTGGTTTAGAGTTTTTAAAAGAGTATCTAAATGAAGTAAGTCCTAAAACAGAAGATGAGTTTAACAAACTTTTCTCAGAACTTAGCTTAGTAAAATTTTTAAGAGAGGACAGAGTATGAGATACTTACTTACATTTAAACCACTAAAACATTTTTTCTTTGGAAACAACAAAACATTCTCTCAAGATTATGTAGCAAAAAGTGAGTATTTTCCACAACCTACTCAACTACTTGGAGCTTTAAGACTCTTTATAGCTGAACAAAACAACCTTATGAGTATGCATAAAAACGGCAAATACTCAAACCACCCAGAGGAGTTAAAAAAGCTTATAGGGGATGCTAAAAGTGATGATTTTTACAAAAATGACAACTTAGGGGTTATAAAAAATCTTTCATCTATGTTTATAGTAGATAAATCTTTAGATGATGCCTACTTCTTTACCCCACTAGATATAGAGATATCTAAAAACCATATAAAAAGATATACTCTAAACAACTTTGAAGATGAATACTTTTTAAGTGATTATGATATAAAAAACTCATCTTTTCAACACTTAGCAGGTAGTGAGTTTTGGAAAGACTACATAGAGGATAAAGAGTTAAAAAACAACAGTATTAAAAGTTTTGATAGTGTATTTGTAACTCATACACAAGTTGGTATAGCACTTGAGGGTAAAAAAACCATAGATGGTGCATTTTATTCTAAAGTTGATTATACTTTAGATAAAGAGTATCTTTTTGCTTGTGTTGTAGAGCTTGAAGAGGATGTCATAAAAAATGGCATCATAAACTTAGGTGCTGAGAGTTCTTTGTTTGAGCTAAATATAAAAAAACTTCAAGATACAAACCTAGCACAACACATAATCATATCTCATCTTTTTAAGATGCCAACACCAACAAGCAAAGTGGTAGCCATAAGTGAAACTATCGCAGATACAAAAGAGTTTAAAGCAAAATTCCACATAACACCATTTTATAAAAACTTTGCTATGATAAAGTCAAACAAAGCATATACAAAATTTGCTGGAAAAACAAAAAACTCAAGACTTATACCAAATGGAAGTGTATTTTACACACCACAAACATTGCCTAAAGCAAAAAATGCTTATGCAAAGATGGGCTTTAACCAATTTATATCAATCAATGGAGAAAAAAATGTATAAAAACAAAGCATATATAATCAAAACAAAAACAAATCTACATGTAGGAAGTGATGGAACAAACTTTGGTATAGTAGATAAAGAGGTTCAAAGAGATAGCATCACAAACCTACCAGTTATAAATGGTAGTAGCCTAAAAGGTGCTATAAGAGACCATTTTAAGGATTTGTTATCTTCAAACAACGACTTAGAGATAGGTAGCGAGATGGTTAAACCTTTTGTTTTTAAAACTATATTTGGCGATGAGCAAAAAAATCTTGATGAAGAGGATGCAAAAACTTACAACACCCTACCAAAACAAGGGCTTGTAAAGTTTGTAGATGCAAAACTTTTGTTTTTACCACTTAGAAGCAACAAAAAACCATACTTTCATGTTATATCTCAGTCAAATCTACAAGAGTGCAAAACACTCTTAAACTCTTTTGGCATCAAAGTGTCATTTGGCAATATACAAAACAGAAGAAAAAGTGTTGCAGTAAGCTACGATAAAGATGTTGTAGTTGAAGATGTAGAGTGCGATAGCATAGAGTTAGATATAAAAGAGTTAAAAAAGATATTTGGCATACAAAATCTTGCTATATTTACAGATGAAGATTTTAATGAAGCTGTATCAAACTTGCCCGTTATAGCTAGAAACTCTTTACAAGGTAGTGGCAACTTATGGTATGAAGAGGTTGTTCCAAGGGAGAGTATATTTTATACTGTTTTTTGTTACTACAACAATCTTGACGATGAAACACAAGACAAAAGAGGAAGAACAGACAAAAGAAAGTTTGAAAATGCTTACAAACTTTTTGAACAAAAACTACTTAAAGATGAGATACAAATAGGTGCTAATGCTTCTATAGGTTATGGTATATGTAACTTTTCACCACTAGGAGAAACTGATGAATAAAAAACATATAGACAAACTCATACCAAAAGCGATGCAAGAGCTTAGCACTTTAGTAAAAGATGGCACTATAGATAAAGTATATCAAGGTTATCTTGCTTCATTTGGAGCTACTGTTATACAAAGTGGTCTTTTACAAACTGTAATGTTTTACAGTGCAGATAAAAACAAAAACAAAGTTATAAAGATAATGTACGAACTTATAAAAGAAGAGCTAAAAGCAACACAACCAACTATGAAAGAGTTTTTACTTACAGATAACAACTACAAAAACTATGCTATAAAAAACAAAATCCTAGAGGCAAATATAGCTTGTAAACTCTCCATCAGAACCTTTGAACTTCAGGAGTAAGTATGGCTTTTTACTTTTTAAATAGGCTAGATAAGTCCATATCAAAACAAACTTTAGAAAAAGAGTTCAAAAAGTTTGGTAATCTAAAGTTTATAGGAAATATACAAGAAGATAAAAGAGACCCTAGTAAAAACTCAACTATCGCTGTGTTTAATTCTGTTGATGATACAACCAAACTAGAAGATTATTGTAAAGAAAATCGTATATATTTACAAGAAAAAAAAGATACAAACACTCAACAAAACACAAACCAAGATGCAAAAAAGCAACAAAACACATCTATACAAAACCCATCATTTTACTTCTACAAAGATGAAGCTTATGGAAAAAGTATAGAAGAGTTTAAACTTACAAACACTTATGAAAATCTATTTAATATAAAAGATAGTATAAGTTTTGAACTAACGACAACATACCCTGGGCTTTTAGTAGGAAGTGGCTACAACCATCCAAAACTAAAAGAAAATGATGATGATTTTCAACTAGGTTTTTTCTTTGACCATACTACAGGTTTACCACTTATAAGTGGTAGTAGCATAAAAGGTGTTTTAAGAAGTATATGTGAACATAAAGAGTTTGTAAAAGATGTTTATGCTACTGAGATAACAAATGAACTTTTTGAAGATGGCAGTGTGATATTTTACGATGCATTTATAGTAAAAGCAAAAGACAACAAAATCTTTGGAAGCGACTACATAACAAGCCATACAGATGGAGAGTTAAAAAACCCAAACCCTATAAAATTTTTAAAGATACTACCAGAGGTTACTTTTAGATTTCAGTTTGGTTTTAAAGATAAAAATAGTAAGTATTTAAAACTCTTTGAAGATATCATAAAAGATATAGGACTAGGAGCAAAAACTAACACAGGGTATGGGAAGTTTAAGTAGTAGC
>JAMOQV010000127.1 GCA_027068615.1 Helicobacteraceae bacterium
ATACGGCATAATAAAGAACTCAATAAACTCTTTAGAGACAAAGTCTCTCAAGGTCGTGCCAAAAAAGAAGCTGTTGTTATTGTTGCAAGGAAACTTGCTCACATCATTTTAGCTATATATAAAAATAATGTTGCCTATAACCCACAAAGGGTTTTTCAAGCATCAGCTTAAGATACATCTTGATGTTTCATTCAACTATTTAACAATAAGTTGTTATAGAACTTGATAAACAGTATATAGACAACTATATAGTAATAGTCTATACTTTATCATTGTCAACCAAACATTTTTAGGTGTTTGATTATCGAAATACTTGAGTTAAATTCTAGATAAATGACTTTTATAAGTACTTCAAAAATCAAACAATCCCAAGAGGTAAAAAAGCTCTTGAAAGTGTTCTTTGAAAGTTTATTGTTACTGGACTATTGTCTTTTTTATTTTTTTGCTCCATTTAAGTTATTCTTTATAGGATTGCTTTTTTATTTTATCTTCTCATACTCAAACAAAGATATATTTCTATCATTAGTATCAAACTCTATCCCAACAAGATATATCTCTTTATCTTCATCAAGATACTTTTCATAGTATTTTTTATCTTTTATTTGTTGTAGAGCATCACTACCATCTACTTTAAATTCACAGATATATATAGCTTCTGGCAACTTTAGAGTTAGGTCTATCCTACCTTTGTTTGTTATATCTTCTGCTACTATATCTATACCCATAGCTTTTAGGTAAGCATAAAATACACTTACATAGTAACCCTCATACTCATACATCTTGTTGTTTGTAAAAAGATTGTAAGGGATAGATGCAAAAAGTGATTTTATAGTTTTTTCAAGTGATGCTAAGTCTTTGTAGTGAAAAGCTTTTAGTGCATTATTTAGGTCTTTTACTGAACTTTGGTTTTTAGTCATAAACTCTGCTACTGAACTTAAAAGTGATTTTCTAACTTCAAGGTTTGGGATGCTTAGGTGGTACTCTATGTTGTCAAATACATTTTCAACTT
>JAMOQV010000128.1 GCA_027068615.1 Helicobacteraceae bacterium
CTTTTACTGCAACACCAAAGTCAACTACATTAGAAAAATTTGGAGCAAAACAAGAAGATGGTACTTACAAACCATTTCATCTTTATAGTATGAAACAAGCCATAGAAGAGGGATTTATCTTAGATGTATTGTCAAACTATACAACATATAAAAGCTACTATGAGATAAAAAAGTCTATAGAAGACAACCCACTTTTTGATACTGCAAAAGCACAAAAAAAGCTAAGAGCCTATGTAGAAAAAGATGAACAAACCATAGCTACAAAAGTAGATATCATCTTAGAGCATTTTATAAATAAAATACTAAATACTAAAAAGCTAAAGGGTAAAGCAAAAGCAATGGTTGTAACTTCTGATATTTCAAGTGCTATTTTATACCATTTTGCGATAGTTGCTAAGTTAAAAGAGTTAGGAAATCCCTTTAAAACTATTATCGCTTTTTCAGGGAAAAAAGAGGTAAAAGGTATAGAATATAGTGAAGATGAGTTAAATGGTTTTGCATCTAAAGATATAAGCCAAAAGTTTGACAGTGATGAGTATAAAATCTTAGTAGTAGCAAATAAGTTTTTAACAGGGTTTGACCAACCAAAACTAACTGCTATGTATGTAGATAAAAAACTACAAGGTGTACTTGCTGTTCAAGCACTTTCAAGACTAAATCGTTCGTGCAATAAACTAGGTAAAAAAACTGAAGATCTGTTTGTGCTAGACTTTTTTAATAAAGTTGAAGATATAAAAAGCTCATTTGACCCTTTTTATACTGCAACAACTTTAAGTGAAGCTACGGATGTAAATGTACTACACGAATTAAAAGATGCATTAGATGGTGTGGGTGTGTATGAATGGAGTGAAGTTGAAGATTTTTGTCAAAAGTATTTTGATGGAGAAGATGCTAGTAAACTTAGCCCTATCATAGATACTTCTGCCCATAGATTTAATAACGATTTAGAGTTAGAAGATGAACAAAAAGCTGATTATAAAATCAAAGCTAAACAGTTTGTAAAGATA
>JAMOQV010000129.1 GCA_027068615.1 Helicobacteraceae bacterium
GGGATGACCAAATCATAGATAATGCTACAATAAGAGCCGAGATAAATAGACTTAAAAAATCTCTACAAGAAGATATAATCTCAAATGTTCGTGGTATGGGTTATATGGTGGAAAAAGTATAAGGGAGGGTTTGGTATAACATCAACAGATAAAGTATCGGATGGTGGTGGAATAGATGCCGAAGATATAGAGGTAGTAAAAGTACATATCTCCAAAATAAAAGAATGGATCTACTCAGATAAAATAACAACAGATGCGATAACACTTTTTTTGATAAATTATTATTTTGATTTTATCTCTTGATAATTAAATTTCTTGCATAACCTAATTATTAAAATTTATTATACAAGTAAGTCAGATAAAGTGTTACAATTCTTCACATATTAAACTAAACTAAAATTTTAACATTAGAAATATCACTTATGCTATGTTCATGCTATGTTCCTTTTTTACTATATGGGTAATCCATTAAAAAGGAAGATATATGAAAAAGTATATCGCATTAAGTGTAGTAACATTTGGACTTATGAGTTCTGTAAATGTTTATGCTGATGCTGATGATATAAGCAGTATGTTTAGTGATGGTAAAGTGAGTGGTCAGATTCGTGAGTTTAGTATCTCAAGAAGTGTTGATGATTCCCGTTTGTCAAAGCAGGACTATACAAGAAAAGCAAATGCTATCGGTGGTTACTTGAAGTTTGAAACAGCAAACTACAATGGTTTTAGTTTAGGTAGTGCTTTTTACACTACAAATGGTTTTTTAAATGATTCTCCTAAAGATGACTATACACAAGTTGATCCAACTTTACTTGGTAAAGATAATGACTCTTACTCATTACTTGGAGAAGCCTATTTACAGTATAAGTTAGACAATACAACTCTAAAGATAGGTCGTCAAAAACTAGCTACGCCTTTAGCAGGTGGAGATGATGCTAGAATGCTTCCTAACCTTTTTGAAGCTTATCTTTTAACAAATACAGATATTTCAAATACAACTTTAATCTTAGCTCATGTAAACAAGTTTGCTCAGGGTACATTTGGTAGAGCTTATGGAGCAGGTGGTATTTTAGGTGTTACTTCTGGTTACTCAGCTGTAGATGCATCAAACAGAGTTGGTGAGTTTGTAAATATGGGTGAATATGCAGTAGGTACAAAAACAGATGGTGTAACAGTTGTTGGTGCATCTTATAAAAATGGTGCTTTTAAGGCTCAAGTTTGGGACTACTATGCACATGATATTTTAAATGCAATATATGCAGATGCAAACTTTTCATGGACTTGTCTGTTAAATGACAACATAAAACCTTTTGCATCTGCTCAGATAATCTCTCAAAATGATGTAGGGGATAAACTACTTAAAAACCTAGGTGGAACAGGGGAGATAAACTCTTTTTACTATGGTTTAAAACTTGGTGCTAAGTTAGAAAACCTTACAGCTTATCTAGCATACTCTAAAACTGATGAAAACTCAGCTACAGATACATCTTATGCAAATGCTATAATATCTCCATGGGGTGGGATGCCAGCATATACTCAAGGTATGGTAACTAGACATATATTTTTAGCAGGAACAGAGGCTAAAAAGATAGCACTATCTTATAACTTTAAAGATATGGGTGCTGATGTAAAGGTTGTAGCTTATCATGCAACTTATGAGATGGCAGATAACAACGGTTATACACAAGCAGATGCTAAAGAGAGTGGATTTGATATAATCTACAACACAGATTTTATGAAAAACTTACAACTTCGTTTCCGTGGAAACTTTGCTGATGACTTCTATGTAAAAACAACAGATGTAGATGTAACAAAAAATGGTTCAGTTTCTTGGGATGAGTATAGATTTATAGCTAATTATAGCTTCTAAATAAAAGGAAAATGATATGCAAAAAGATATTATTGAAAAGATTAAAGCAAATCCAGATTATCAAAAACTGGTAAAAACTAGAACTGGCTATGCCATAAAGATGTCTATAGCGATGTTAGTAGTGTACTTTACATTTATACTAACTATCGCTTTTAACCCATCTGCACTTGCTATGCCACTTAGTGATGGTAGTGTTACAACCGTAGGCATCCCTATAGGGATAGCGATAATCGTTTTTGCATTTGTACTAACTGCTCTTTATACAAGAAGAGCGAACACAGAGTTTGATGACTTAGCAAACAAGATTAAAAAATCAGTAGGAGAAAACTAAGATGAATAGAGCTTTTTTATTTTTAATCCTTGGTTCATTGGCAGTTTTTGCTAGTGGTACTATAGATGGCGAAATCGTAAAACAAGAACTTAATGTATCTGCGATTGTAATGTTTATTGTTTTTGTTAGTGCTACACTCGGTATCACTTATTGGGCTGCAAAGCGTACAAAAAGTGCAAAAGATTTTTATACTGCTGGTGGTGGCATCACAGGTTTTCAAAATGGTATGGCGATAGCAGGGGATTATATGTCAGCTGCATCATTTCTTGGTATATCTGGTTTAGTTTACCTAAAAGGTTATGATGGGCTTATATACTCCATAGGTTTTTTAGTTGGTTGGCCAATTATACTTTTTCTTATCGCTGAGCCTTTAAGAAACTTAGGTAAATATACTTTTGCAGATGTTGCATCGTATAGACTTCGTCAAACTCCTATCCGTACACTAGCTGCTGCTGGTTCTATAGCAACTGTTATACTCTACCTTATAGCTCAGATGGTTGGTGCTGGTAAACTTATACAACTTTTGTTTGGTCTTGATTATGAAGTGGCTGTTATATTGGTTGGTATGCTTATGATCCTTTATGTAACATTTGGTGGTATGCTTGCTACTACTTGGGTTCAGATTATAAAAGCATTTTTACTTCTTTCAGGAGCTACATTTATGGCAATATCTGTTATGGCTCATTATGATTTTAGTTTTAACTCTTTGTTCTCTCATGCTGCTGAGATGAGAGGTATAGAGGTGATGAGTCCAGGTGGACTTGTAAGTGACCCAATCTCTGCTATATCCTTAGCCATAGCACTTATGTTTGGTACAGCTGGTTTACCTCATATACTTATGAGATTTTTTACAGTAGGTGATGCTAAAGAGGCTCGTAAATCAGTTCTTTATGCTACTGGTTTTATAGGGTATTTTTATATTTTAACTTTTATTATTGGTTTTGGGGCTATAGTTATGGTTTACACAAATCCAGAATATTTAGATGTAGCTAAACAAGCCGTAAGTGGTGGTTACCCAATTCTTGGTGGTAAAAATATGGCAGCAATTCACTTAAGTCATGCTGTTGGTGGGGATTTCTTCCTTGGATTTATCTCAGCTGTTGCATTTGCTACTATCTTAGCTGTTGTTTCTGGTCTTACACTAGCTGGTGCTTCTGCAATTAGCCACGACCTTTATGCTTCGGTATTTAAAAAAGGTAAAGCTGATGGAGCAAGTGAGATGAAAGTAAGTAAAATGGCTACTGTAGCACTTGGGATTATCGCTATATTTATGGGTATAGCATTTGAGCAACAAAACATTGCATTTGTTGTTGGTCTTGCTTTTGCTATAGCCGCATCTGCTAATTTCCCTATACTTATGCTTTCAATGTACTGGAGAAAACTTACAACTCGTGGTGCAGTTATAGGTGGAAGTTTAGGTCTTGCAACTGCTGTTATGCTAGTTATCTTAGGTCCTATCGTATGGGTGGACATACTAGGAAATGCAGAAGCAATTTTCCCTTATAAATACCCAGCACTGTTTTCTGTAATAGTTTCATTTGCATCTATTTGGTTCTTTAGTGTAACTGATAATTCTGATGAAGCAAAAGCTGAACAAGAGATGTTTGATGCTCAGTATGTAAGAGCTCAAACTGGTATAGGTGCTGAGGGTGCATCGGAGCATTAAAGATGAGTATCTTAGACCAAAGAAAACTTATCGAGTCTATCCATCCATTTGATCTATTGGATGGGGTAGAGTTAGATAACTTGATGGGTAAGATAGATATAGCGTATTATGTAAAAGATACGCTACTCATCTCTAAAGATTTAGTATCTATCGCTTTTTATATAATCATAAAAGGTTCTGTAACAGAGTATATAGATGATGAGGTTCATAATGTTTACTCATCTGGAGATAGTTTTGATGCAGATGCTTTGATATACTCAAAAACAGATTCTAAGTTTGTAGTAGATGAAGATCTAATCTGCTATGAGATAAAAAGAGATGATTTTTTACTACTGATGCAAAATAAAAAGATACAAAGTTATTTTTTACAAGACTTTGTATCTCGCCATCAAAACTTAAAACATCATGACACTCAAAGTGAACTTACACCTTTTTTAATGGCTAAAGTAAAAGATATATATCTACATAAAATCTGTTTAGTAGATGAGAGTGAAACTATACTTTACTCTTTACAAAAGCAACAAAAGCTAAAAGCAAAAGTGATTATTGTTAAAAAAGAGAACTCTTATGAGATAGTAACGGATACAGATTTAAAAGAAAAAGTGCTACTTCAAAGTTTAAGTGTAGAGGAAAAAATCTCAAAGATTTCAACTTCTGGTATAATTTCCATAGATATAAATGACTTTTTGTTTAATGCTTTGCTTGTTATGACACACAATGCTATAAAAAGGATTGTAGTAACTAAAAACAATAATATTATAGGTGTTTTAGAACAGCTAGACCTGTTGTCTTACTTTGCAAATCACTCGCATCTTATATCTGTTCAGATAGAAAAAGCTATAGATGTAGATGATTTAAAGTTTATTCAAGATGATTTGTCAAATCTTATAACTATACTTAAAACTAAAGGTGTAAAAACAAGATATATAACCAAGCTAGTTTCAACTTTAAATATGAAAATATATAAAAAACTTTTTGAAATGGTTGTGGATAAATCTTTACAAGATAGTTGTTGTTTGATTGTTATGGGTAGTGAGGGTAGAAGTGAACAGATCATAAAAACAGACCAAGATAATGCACTTATAGTAAAAGATGGTGTTGATGCCGAACTCTTTAAAAAACCAATGCTAGAGCTAAATAGTCATCTTTTAGAGTTAGGTTTTCCAAAGTGTGATGGTAATGTGATGGTTTCAAATGAGTTTTGGCGAAGAGATGTAAGTGGATATAAAACACTTATAAAATCTTTGTTAAGCTCTATGGATGAAAATAAATTGCAAATACTTAGCATCTTACTAGATGCTAAGTGTGTAGCAGGAGATGAAAGTTTGTTAGTGGAGTTAAACGATTATCTGCATCAAAGTTTTTATGCTAGGGATGATGTTTTGGCACATATGGCAAAAGCAGTTTTAAACTTTCAAACACCACTCTCTATGTTTAGCTCATTTATAACAGATAAATCTTATAGTAACAAGTTAGACATAAAAAAAGGTGGCATCTTTGCTTTGGTTCACGGTATAAGAGTGCTGTCTTTAGAAAACAAAATAGTGCTAACAAACACAGTAGATAGGATTAAAGAGTTAAACAACAAAGGTGTTATAGACAAAAACTTTGCTACAGAACTTATAGAGAGTTTTGATACTTTAAGTGCCATCCGTTTAGAAGCACAAAGTATAGATAAAGATGAAAACTATGTAAATCCTCAAAAATTAGAAAAAAATCAAAGGGATTTACTAAAAGACAGTTTTAAGATTGTCAATAAATTTAAAAAATTTATGAGTTTTCATTTTCATTTAAATATGGTTGTATAAATGTTCTTTGAAATGTTTAAGGATTTTTTTAAAAATAGAAATTTAAAAAGACTAAAAGATGAAAGATTTAAGTTTTTGTTTGAAGCAGATGTTAGTGGTGAATATGTTGTTTTTGATACTGAAACAACAGGATTAAACCCTAAAAAAGATGAGATTTTATCTATAGGTGCTGTAAAAATCAAAGACAATAAAATACTTACATCTCAAACTTTTGAGGTTTTTATAAATAACTCTTGTGAGATTAGCTCAGAGAGTACAAAGATACACGGTATAAGAAAGATAGACCTAGTAGATGCTAAAACCACTCTTGAGGCTATACCTGAGTTTTTAGAGTTTATTGGGTCACGACCTTTGGTTGGGTACTATTTGGAGTTTGATATAGCTATGATAAACAAGTATATAAAACCTATGTATGGCATCACACTTCCAAACCAACAGATAGAGATTTCTGAAATTTACTATAATCAGAAAATCAAATTTATACCACAAGGAAATATTGATTTAAGGTTCGATACAATACTTGAGAATTGTTTAGTGCCAAATATGGGTACACACAATGCAGTCAACGATGCTATTATGACTGGATTGATATATTTAAAATTAACACAAGGAAAAAATAATGAGCGATAAAAAACAAGTTTTTAAACCAAATAAAGAGTTTGCAAAAAATGCAAATATAAAAAATATGTGTGAATACCATGAGTTACAAGATTGGGCTATAGAAGATTATGAGGGCTTT
>JAMOQV010000130.1 GCA_027068615.1 Helicobacteraceae bacterium
ACAAAGATGACTCATCTATGGAGTTTATCTTATCACACATAACCTCATCTGGCATCTGTTTTTCTATATCTTTTATAACATCATTCTCACTGTTAGCAAAAGAATCATAACAAGTTCTAGCTGCACTCTCAGCTACACCTATACCTGTATCTTGAAGTAGTACAACTTCAGGTTTGTTATACTTTATACCGTAAATATTTTCCATTTTATCTCATTATTTAAATAGTGTAACTCTCTTCATAATTTTAGAATTATATCATATACTTAAACCCAAGTTATTCAATAGAAATAAAAGATTCTTAGCTATAATTAAGAATTATTTATTTTTAGGATTTTATATGAAAAAGATACTCTCTCTTGATTTAGGTATAACTTCTATTGGTTATTCTATCTTAGAAAAAAAGCAAAACAATCACTACACTCTTATCGATTACGGTGTTAGTATGTTTGACAGCCCATTTGATAAAGATGGAAAATCTAAAAAATTACTCCATAGCACAAATACTTCTATGTCAAATCTTTATGCAAAAAGAAAACAGAGAAAAAAAGCACTTGCTAAACTTTTTGAAGAGTTTGGTTTAGAAAAAGCACACAAACTACTACAACAAGAGAAACAAAATATCTACAAAAATAAATGGCAACTAAGATGTGATGATGTTTTTACAAGGGAACTTAGTGTTGGTGAGTTTTTTACAATTCTTTACTTCATAGCAAAACACAGAGGATATAAGTCTCTTGATACAAATGAACTTTTAGAGGAATTATGTGAAGAATTAAAGCTTAATTGTGAAATGAAATCATCAAAAAAAGATGATGAAAAAGGTAAAATCAAACAAGCACTTAAAAGAGTAGAAGAGTTAAAACAAAACACTAACAAAACGGTAGCACAAATCATCTATGAGTTAGAATTACAAAAACAAACACCAACTTTTAGAAACCACGACAACTACAACTATATGATAAGACGAGAGTATATAGAAGATGAGTTAAAAAAACTTGTAGATGCTCAACAACATTTTTTTAAAAACAATAAAGATGAGTTTTTTGAAAAATTAAAAGAGATTATAATCAAACAAGATGAGTCATCAAACGATTTAAACCTTTTTGCAAATTGTGAGTACTATAAAGAGCATAAAGTAGCTAACCAATACTCTGTTGTTGCAGATATTTTTAAGATGTATGAGAGTGTGGCAAATATAACTCTTAACAAAGAAAAAATAACAAAAGAGCAGATAAAGCTTATAGCAGATGATTTTTTTATCAAGATAAAAAAGGGTAAAAATATAGCAGATATAAAGTATAAAGATATAAGAAAAATCTTAAAACTAAGTGATGATATAAAGATTTTTGGTAAAAGTGATAGTTATGTTAGCAAGGGTAAAACTATACACAACACCATTATAAAATTTCATTTTTTAAATAACCTTTCAAAATTTGATAACAGTTTTATAGTGCAAAATCTTGATAATTTAGAAAAATTGGCTGAGATTTTTGAAGTGCTTAACAAAGAGAAATCCCCTAAAACTATATTTGAAAAACTAAATGGTAATGTAGATGAAAAAACAATCATAAAACTTATACGATACAAAAGTGGGAAAAGTCTAAATATTTCACACTATGCTATGCTTAAATTTATACCATACTTTCAAGAGGGGCTTACAACAGATGAGATAAAACAAAAGTTAGATTTAAACAGATGTGAAGATTATTTAGCTTATAAAAAAGGGATAAAATACCTTCATATAAATCAGTTTGAAAAAGATGATAATTTAGAGATAAACAATCACCCTGTAAAGTATATTGTAAGTGCAGTTATGAGAGTTGTGAAACATCTACATACCCTTTATGGTGCATTTGATGAGATAAAGGTGGAAAGCACAAGAGAGCTTAGTTTAGATGATAAAACAAGAAAAGATATCCAAAAAGCAAATCAAGAGTTTGAGAAAAAACTTGATGATATAAAGCAAAATAGCCAGTATCAACAAATAGCCCAAGAGTATGATAAAAACCTCTCAAAATATACAAAAAAAATCTTAATGTGGCAAGAGCAAGATAGAGTAGATATATATAGTGGTAAAACTATAGGGCTTAATGAGATTTTCTCAAATGAGGTAGATATAGACCATATAGTACCACAAAGCATAGGGGGACTTAGTGTAAAACACAACCTTGTTCTGGTTCATCGTGATACAAACTTACAAAAATCAAACCAACTACCTATGAATTTTGTAGCAGATAAGGTGGGACTTAAAAACAGAGTTGAAAAACTTTTTAGTGAGCATAAGATTAACTTTAAAAAGATGAAAAATCTTTTAGCTACAAATCTTGATGAGATTTATAAAGATAGCTTTGAGAGTAAAAGTTTAAGGGCTACAAGCTACATAGAAGCACTCACAGCACAAATGTTAAAAAGATACTACCCATTTGCAGACAAGCAAAAACAAAAAGATGGTAGTGCAGTAAGACACATACAAGGAAGAGCCACTTCAAACATAAGAAAACTACTACATGTAAAAACAAAAGTAAGAGATACAAATATACACCACGGTATAGATGCCCTACTCATAGGTGTTACCAGTCACTCGTGGCTTCAAAAAATCTCAAATACTTTTAGAGAAAATTTTGGTGTTATAGATGATAAGGCAAGAGAGAGGGTAAAAAAAGAGCTACCACTTATAGAGGGTGTAAGTGTTGCTGAGTTAGTTGCTCACATAGAAGAAAATTATAACATTTATGGTGAAGAGTCTGTTTTTTACAAAGATGTTTTTGGAAATGTTAGGGTTGTTCCTTTTTGGGTTTCTAAAAAATCTATGGTTTCAAAGATACACAAAGATACAATCTATGCAAAAAAACAAAATGGTATATTTACTGTAAGAGAGAAGATTTTAAATAAGTTTATATCTCTTAAAATCACTCCTAAAACATCATCTGATGAGTTTATGAAAAAGTTTAAAAAAGAGATTTTAGAGAAGATGTATCTTTATAAAACAAATCCAAAAGATAAGATTTGTGCCATTATAGAGCAAAGAGCTTTTGAGATAGCCAAGCTTCTTGATAGTTTGCAACTAAAAGATACAACAGATAAAGAGATGCTAAGTGAAACTAAAAAATATCTAGATGAGTTTATACACCAAGATTTAAAAGATTACAATGGTAATGTGATAAGAAAAGTTCAGTTTTACCAAACAAACCTTACAGGGTTTGAAATAAGAGGTGGTTTAGCTACAAAAGAGAAAACATTTATAGGTTTTAGTGCTATCTTAAATGGCAAAAAAATAAAGTATAAAAGGATAGATGTAGCAAACTTTGAGAGTATGAAAAAAGTTGATGGATTTAAAGTGTATAAAAATGATGTTGTGTTTTTTATATATCCTGATGGTAGTTTTAAGGGTGGAAAGATTGTTAGCTTTTTGGAAGATAAAAAAATGGCTTCTTTTTCAAATCCAAGATTTCCAGCAAATATAGGTTTGCAACCTCACTCTTTTGTAACTTTGTTTAAAGGTAAAGCAAATAGTCATAAGCAACACTCTTTAAACAAAGCAATAGGCATCATCAAACTAAATCTTAATGTTTTAGGAAATATAAAATCTTTTAGTAGTATGGATGAAGTAGATGGGGAGTTGTTAGAGTTTTTAAAAGAGTTAAAAGGTTAGGTTATGGGTGGGAAAGTTCTTCATCTAACAAAGCCTACAAAATTAAGTATAAAAAACTCTAACTTAGTGTTATCTTTTGATGAGCAAGATGTAAAAGTAACACTAAAAGATATGAGTGTGTTGGTATTTGATACCACTCTTTTTAGTATAAGTGGAAAAGTTTTAGAGCTTTTTGCTAAAAACAACATAGCAGTTTTGTTTGTAGATGAGAGCCATACACCAAACTCCATACTTACCCCTTACCATCAACACTCAACTATGAGTGAAGTGGCTTATGCTCAAATATCTATAACAAAAGAGTTTAAAGGCAGAGTATGGCAACAGATAGTGCATCATAAACTAACAAATCAAGCAAATGTTTTAAAGTTTTTTCAAAAAGATGATGGCTATAAAAAACTCATAAATTTAGCTCAAAATGTGCAAACAGCAGATAAAAACCAAGATGAAGCACAAGGAGCAAGGCTTTACTGGAGAGAGCTTTTTGATAGTAAAACATTTAGAAGAGAACAAGGGAGCCAAGATATAATCAACTCTATGTTAAACTATACCTATGCACTCATAAGAGCAACCATAACAAGAGAAGTAAGTGCAAATGGGATGTTGAGTGTTTTTGGAATCTGGCATAAAAATCGTTACAATGCTTTTGCACTTGCAGATGACCTTATGGAGGTTTTTCGTCCATTTTGTGATATATATGTAAAACTACTTTTAGATAAAAAGTATAAAAATAAAGTGAAATTAGATACAGAGATAAAAAGAGATTTGGTAAAACTACTACTTTTTGAGTGTGTAGATATAAACGGTGGAAAATCAAATCTTTTAAAATCTATGGAGATATTTGTAAAGGAGTACAAAAAGGTTATGATGGGTTCAAGTTTTAAAAGTTTAACTTTTCCAACTATACATGTGGAATTTTTTAAAGATGAGTGCTTATAGAATTATGTGGCTTATGGTGATGTTTGACCTACCAACGAAAACTAAAAAAGATAAAAAAGCTTACCATTGGTTTCATAATGAGTTGGAAAAAGAGGGTTATATGATGTTGCAGTATTCTGTTTATGCAAAGGTTTTTGCTTCATCAGAGTCAGCCAACTATGGTAAAAAGAGGTTAAAAGAGTTTGTAGATAAAAACTTAAAACATGGAAATGTAAGACTTTTAACTTTTACAGATAAACAGTTTTCAAATATGGAGATAATTATAGGAGAACAATCAGTAGAAGAGGAAAATGAGCCAAAACAACTTTTACTCTTTTAAAAAAAAGGGAGAGTGGCAAAAGCCACCTCCTAAAATCCCCTAAGAAAACTTAGGGTTAGTTTAATACCCCTACTAAACTAACTATGTCATACAACATAGGAATAAGAATTATAACAAAATATGTGTAAATTTTACAACTTTTTTCTAAAAACTAGAAAATTATCGGTTTTAATACCCCTACAAACAACTATGTGATACAATATTTCTGAATTATGTGATGCCAATATTTATTGTTTTAATACCCCTACAAACAACTATGTGATACAATATTTCTGAATTATGTGATGCCAATATTTATTGTTTTAATACCCCTACAAACAACTATGTGATACAATTGACCCTCTTGTTTACTATGGCACTCTATAGTTTTAATACCCCTACAAACAACTATGTGATACAATAAATTCCAGAAAATAAGTTAAAAGAAGAGTGTTTTAATACCCCTACAAACAACTATGTGATACAATAAAATAAAGGTTGTACAGCTTATGGAACATGTTTTAATACCCCTACAAACAACTATGTGATACAATAAGAGGAAAGAGAAGCTGATGCGATAGCTTGTTTTAATACCCCTACAAACAACTATGTGATACAATTCACACCAACCAACAAAGCCAATCGCACCAGTTTTAATACCCCTACAAACAACTATGTGATACAATAAAAGCAAAAGGTGCTTTATCTCCTACGGCTGTTTTAATACCCCTACAAACAACTATGTGATACAATAAACTATCTGAAGAAGTGAATCAAAATTTAGTTTTAATACCCCTACAAACAACTATGTGATACAATCTTACTAAACCGTTTCGTTTAAATCTCTCTTGTTTTAATACCCCTACAAACAACTATGTGATACAATATCTAGTTCTAGCTTTTTGCATTCTAACTTGTTTTAATACCCCTACAAACAACTATGTGATACAATAAGCCACAATTAACAACTAATCCAACTAAAGTTTTAATACCCCTACAAACAACTATGTGATACAATATTGGTTATAAAAAGACCATCATAAAACAGAGTTTTAATACCCCTACAAACAACTATGTGATACAATTAAGACAGCCACATATATACACCCCCCCCCGTTTTAATACCCCTACAAACAACTATGTGATACAATTTAAACCTCTAACAAAAGAGGAGAGAGAAGGTTTTAATACCCCTACAAACAACTATGTGATACAATCAATGCCACAATACACCAGATATGATGCTTGTTTTAATACCCCTACAAACAACTATGTGATACAATTCGCTAGAAATAAAACCAGAAACC
>JAMOQV010000131.1 GCA_027068615.1 Helicobacteraceae bacterium
TTAAAAAGCTTCCAGCATCTTCTAACTCTTTTATATATGATGTTTTATCTATAAAATAGTAGTTTTCCTCTTTTAGTCTTTTATAATCGCTTATGCCGTATGGTATTTTTTGCATCTGTTTTCTCCTGCTATGATGGTGTTATTCTAAAAGTTTTTATGTTTTAAAATCATATAAAAAATCTTTTTCCCAAAAAAATTCTATCCATTCATCAGCATCATTTATCCAAAAATCTGGTTCATAGATAGATGTACTTTTAAAAAATAAAGTAGCTGAAATAAACTCTACCTCAGGATGTTTTTGTTTTAATTCATCTATAACAGTTTTTAATGTCTCTCCACTATCAGATATATCATCTACAATCAAAACTTTTTTTACATCTTTAAAAATACAATTATTTTGTATAGTTATATAGTCCCTTTTTTTACTTCCATCATAAAATTCAGTTTTAAGAGATTGAACATCTCTTACATCCAAACCTTCACTAATGGCATGAGATAGCATTAGTCCACCTCTAGCTATTGCAACTATAGATTCTATCTCTAATGAGTTAAGAGTATTTATAAGTTTATTTGTATCTTGTTTAAAATGTTCGTACGAGTAGTATTTCATGATTTTCTTTATTTGCTCTATATGGAAAGATAGTTTTATAGGATAAAAATCCTATAAAATTAAAAGTAAGCAGTAAATTAATTTTCTTTTGTTTTTTCTTCTATGATCTCTTCAAAAGCACCTTTAGAAGTTAAAGAGTTATATCTAGCTTCCATTCTTTGCTCTTTAGTCATAGCTTTAAGTTCTGCCAATTTTTCTAAAAAGTACGATTTAAGAGCTTTTGCTGAGCCATCTCTATCTCTATGTGCACCAATTAAAGGCTCATCTATAACATCATCTATAAGACCCAACTCTTTTAAGTCACTACTTGTGATTTTCATAGCATTTGTTGCATCTTCAACTTTTTTAGGGTCACTCCATAAGATAGCCGAACAACCCTCAGGAGAGATTACACTAAACACAGAGTATCTCATCATAGCAAATTTATCAGCAACACCGATAGCCAATGCTCCACCAGAACCACCTTCACCTATAACTATAGATATAGTTTGAGTATCTAACTCTGCAAGTTCAAGTAAATTTCTAGCGATAGCTTCACTTTGGTTTCTCTCTTCTGCACCAAGACCAGGGTATGCACCCGGAGTGTCTATAAGCATAAGAACAGGGATACCAAACTTTTCAGCCATCTTAGCAGCACGAAGAGCTTTTCTATAACCCTCAGGATGTGGCATACCAAAGTTTCTTCTTATCTTGTTTTTAGTACCACGACCTTTTTGCTCACCAATAACCATAACTCTTTCATCATCTATATATCCTAGATAACAAACTATAGCAGCATCATCACGAAAATGTCTATCACCATGAATCTCATACTTGTCTCTCATAATTATATTGATATAATCAAGAGCATAAGGTCTATCAACATGACGAGCTAATTGTAACTTTTGAAAATCTGTCAAGTTTCCATATATCTTAGATACTTCTTTATCAAGCTTTTCTTCTAGTTTTTCTACCTCTGCATCATCATGACGAACTTGTGCAGAAACTATGCTCTCCTGTATCTGTTTTATCTTTTGTTCAAAGTCTAAGTATGTAGCCAAATTAAATCCTTAATGCTAGATTTTTTTGAAAATTAAAACACCATTAGTTCCACCAAAACCAAACGAATTACTCATAACAACATTTAGTTCAGCTTTCCTAGCACCAGTAGAAACATAATCTAAATCACAATCTTCATCAGGTGTTTCATAGTTTATAGTTGGAGGAATAATTCCATCTCTCATAGCCATCAGACAAGTAACAGCTTCTATACCACCAGCAGCACCAAGGCAATGACCAATCTGACCTTTTATAGAACTCATCGGTGGACAGTTTTCTTTACCACCAAGTAAATCTTTTAATGCAGCTGTTTCGTTTTTATCGTTTATCGGAGTTGAAGTACCATGAGCATTTACATAGTCAAGGTTAGGTTCACCTGCCATCTTATAAGCAGCTTTCATAGCACGAGCTGGACCATCTAATGACGGTGTAGTTATATGGTTAGCATCACCACTCTCACCAAAACCTATAATCTCACCATATATCTTAGCACCACGAGCAACAGCACTCTCATACTCTTCAAGAACAAGTGCAGCAGCACCCTCACCCATGATAAAACCATCACGATTAGCATCAAATGGACGAGAAGCTTTTTTAGGTTCATCATTTCTAGTTGAAAGTGCTTTCATAGCAGCAAATCCACCAATACCTACACCAGTTATAGCTGATTCTGCAGCAACAACCAACATTCTATCAGCACCATTACACATGATAGTTTTACAAGCTTCACCTATAGCATGAGTTCCAGCAGCACAAGCTGTAACACTTGAAAGATTTGGACCTTTTGTTCCATGCTCAATAGACACAAAACCACCAAGCATATTTACAAGTGCTCCAGGTATAAAAAATGGAGATATTCTACGAGGACCACGGTTTTCAAGGATAACAGAGTTTTTCTCGATAGATGGCAGTCCACCTATACCAGACCCAGCACTTATACCAAATCTATCCATATCTATACTATCATCAAAGTTAGCATCTTCCATAGCCTCTTGTGCAGCTTTTAGACCAAGATGGATAAATCTATCTGCTTTTTTAACCTCTTTTGGAGCCATAACAGTTGATGGGTCAAAATCTTTAACTTCGCCAGCGATTTTAACACTGAATTTCTCAGGGTCAAAGATAGTGATAGTATCTATACCACACTCACCATCACAGATAGCTTTAAAAGAACTCTCTTTATCGTTACCAACCGAATTAATCATACCTAAACCAGTAACTACTACTCTTCTCATACACATCTCCAAATATAAAATATTTTATAAAATCGAGTAGCAAAAGCTACTCAACTCTAAAAGTATTTTGATTATTTACTTTCGATATAATCAACTACATCTTTAACGGTTTGAATCTTCTCTGCTTCATCATCAGGGATTTCAATATCGAATTTCTCTTCAAGAGCCATTACTAGTTCAACAACATCAAGGCTATCTGCACCTAAATCTTCAACAAACTTTGCATCCTCTTTAACTTCATCAGCATTAACGCTTAATTGCTCAACTACAACTTCTTTAATATCATCTAATAGTGCCATACTAGCTCCTGTTTTATTTTAAAATTCTCAAAATTATATCATATTATTCTTAAATGAATAAAATTCTATGCCATATTCATCCCACCATTTACTTTAAGTGTTTCGCCTGTTATATAACTAGAATAATCTGAAAGTAAAAATGCCGTAGCTTCTGCTACTTCTGATGGGTTACCAAATCTTTTCATAGGTATTTTTGAAGTAAAACTCTCTTTTACCTCATCACTTAACTCATCTGTCATATCTGTTGCTATAAACCCTGGTGTTATAGAGTTATAACGGATACCACTTGTAGCTGCCTCAATAGCAAAACTTTTAGTCATGGCAATTACTCCACCCTTACTAGCTGAGTAGTTAGTCTGACCAGCATTACCAGTTTCACCTACGATTGAAGCTATATTTACAACTGAGCCAAATTTTTGTTTTCTCATCATCTTCATAGCTTCACGACAACCTATAAAACAAGATGTTAAGTTTGCATTTATAACACTCATAAAGTCATCAGTTTTCATACGAAGTGCTAGTTTATCGTTTGTAATACCAGCATTATTTACCAAGTAACTAAGCTCCCCATCACAATCTTTTATAGTTTTTAGTGCATCTATAAAAGCCTTTTCATCACTTACATCAAACCCTATAACTGCTGCACTTCCACCATTTGCTTCTATCTCATCTTTGATAGCATCTGCTTCTTTTGCACCACTTCTATAATTTATCCAAACTTTTAACCCAAAACCAGCTAAAGTTTTTGCTATCTCAGCACCTATACCACGACTAGAACCCGTTACTAAAACATTTTTACCACTAAATTTCATTTTTTTCCTTTACTTTTTTAATTTATATCATTTTTAGATTTA
>JAMOQV010000132.1 GCA_027068615.1 Helicobacteraceae bacterium
CAAAACCAGCTAAAGTTTTTGCTATCTCAGCACCTATACCACGACTAGAACCCGTTACTAAAACATTTTTACCACTAAATTTCATTTTTTTCCTTTACTTTTTTAATTTATATCATTTTTAGATTTAATTAGATATAATTTTGTTCATAAATCGGTTTTAACCGCTCCCCTTGATTTTCAAGGGGTAACATCTGTCAGTTTTGTAAATTCATTATATTAAACTATGATCCATCTCAGATGGTATCTCTAAATCCATAAGTTTTAAAACTGTTGGTGCTATGTTGTTTAGTCCACCAGCTTCAACTTTACTAACTCCATCAGCTTCTACAAAACACCAAACTTTTCCAACTGTATGGTTTGTTAAAACATTACCCTCATCATCTCTCATCTCTTCACAGTTTCCATGGTCTGAAGTTATAACCACTGAGTAATCTTTTTCTTTTGCTTTTTCCAAAATCTTCCCAAGTTGCTCATCAACTGTTTCAACTGCAATTTTTCCAGCTTCAAAATCTCCAGTATGTCCTACCATATCACCATTTGCAAAGTTTACCACTACAAAATCATACTCATCTTCCATAGCATCTAAAACAACCTCGCAAACTTCAACTGCACTCATTTGTGGTTTTTCATCGTAAGTTTTTACATCTGGTGATGGTATAAGAACTCTTGTTTCATTTTCATAAGGCTCATCTATGCCACCATTTAAGAAAAATGTAACATGGGCATATTTTTCAGTCTCTGCAGTGTGAAGTTGTCTAAGACCAGCTTTTGATATAACCTCTGCTAGAGTATTTTTAGGCGGTTCTTTTTTAAACAATACTGGGTAATTAAAACTTTTATCATACTCAGTTATAGTAGCTAAATGAACTTTTTTATACTCTCTTTCAAAGTGTGTAAAATCATCACTTCCAAGAGCAGTTACCATCTCTCTCATCCTATCACTTCTAAAGTTTATAGTAAGTATAGCATCCCCATCTTTTACACCATCATATCCATTAAATGCAGTAGGTTCCATAAACTCATCAGTCTCACCTAGTGAGTAAGAGTGTCCAACATAACCAGCTGGCTCAAAACTTGTCTTTGGCTCAGCATTAACAATGGCATCGTAACCTCTTTTTACCCTCTCCCAACGGTTATCTCTATCCATCGAGTAAAATCTACCACTTATAGTTGCTATGGTTACATTTTCAGATAGATGTTGATTTACTTTTTCTATATACTTTTGTGCAGAAGTTGGACTTACATCACGACCATCTGTTATAAGGTGTAAAAACACTTTCTTACCATTTTTAGAAGCGATATCAGCTATACCCATAAAATGGTCTATATGTGAGTGAACTCCACCATCACTCATAAGCCCTATAAGATGAAGTCTATCAGAAGATGCAAAAAGTTTTTGTAACTCTTCGTTATCTTCTAAAGTATTTTCAGAAAGTGCCAAAGAGATTTTTACCAAATCTTGATACAAAACTCTACCACTACCTATACTCATATGTCCCACTTCAGAATTACCCATCTGCCCCTCAGGAAGCCCAACACTAAGACCAAAAGTGTCTATCAAAGAGTGGGGAGTCTCTTTAAATAGTTTGTCATAAATTGGCTTTTTTGCATTGTAAAATGCATTAAACTCTGTTTTTTGTGAGTATCCTATACCGTCTGTTATTACTAATACTACTTTTTTAGACAATGGGCATCCTTTTTACGATAATTTTATGTGATTATACTATAATATCGCTTTTATTTAATTTACAGGAATTTCATTTTGCTTTACTGGCTTCATCAATATTTAGATATAAATCTTTTTGGTTACATCACTATAAGAGCTGGTGTTGCTTTTTTCTTAGCTCTATCTTTTACACTTTTTTTACTACCACGATTTATAGCATGGGCAAAAAAAACTTCAAATGTTCAACCCATAAACTCTTTAGCTCCACAAAGTCATCTTATAAAAGAAAAAACACCAACTATGGGTGGAATTGTATTTATATTTGCTACTATACTAGCTTCACTTTTGACTATAAAGTTTTCAAATGTTTTTGCCGTGGGTGCATTACTAACTATAGTTCTTTTCTCAATTATAGGTTTTTATGATGATTTTGCAAAGATTAAAAAAGCTCAAAATTTAGCAGGTTTTAAAGCTAGAACAAAACTGATGCTACAAATATTCTCAGCACTTGTAGTCTCTTTTTATCTTTACTCATTTTCAGATTTTAACACCGAATTATATGTGCCATTTATAAAAACACCTGTTGTAGATATGGGTATCATCTCCATAGCTTTTTGGGTTTTAGTTATGATTGCCACTTCAAATGCTGTAAATCTTACTGATGGTCTTGATGGACTAGCAACTGTTCCATCTATAACAGCTCTTGCATCTTTTAGTGTTATCATATATATAACTGGAAATGTTATCATAAGTTCATACCTTTTAATGCCACATTTTAATGTTGGTGAAGTAGCTATCGTTGCTACTGCTCTTATGGGTGCATTGACTGGTTTTTTATGGTATAACTGCCATCCTGCGGAAGTGTTTATGGGTGATAGTGGCTCACTTACTATCGGTGCATTTTTAGGTTATCTCTCTGTCATCTCAAAAAGTGAGATTTTACTTCTTCTTATAGGCTCTATCTTTGTTATAGAAACGCTTTCAGTTATACTTCAAGTTGGTAGTTTTAAGCTTTATAAAAAAAGAGTTTTTCTTATGGCACCTATACACCACCACTTTGAGATGAAAAACTGGGCTGAAAATAAAATCATAGTTAGATTTTGGATTGTTTCTGTTTTATCTAACATCATAGCTCTTATCATATCCCTAAAGATTCGCTAATGAGAGTTTCACTTTTTGGGTATGGACAAACTACAAAAGCTCTTGCAAAAGAGTTCAAAAATGTAGTTTTTTATGATGACAAATGCTTAAAACCTTTTAAAGATGATGATGGATACTTAGTAAAACCATCATCAGAATTTCATCCAGATTATTCAGACTTAGAGATAGTCTCCCCTGGTATCCCACCCCATAATGAACTTATAAAAAAAGCTAAAAATCTTACAAGTGAGTACGATTACTTTGCAAATACAAAGCCACTAAAAGTTTGGATAAGTGGAACAAATGGTAAAACAACCACAACACAGATGATGCAATACCTACTAAAAGATAAAGGCTCACTCTCAGGTGGAAACATAGGAACACCACTAGCAAACCTAAATAAAGATGCAAAAGTATGGATACTAGAGACTAGCTCATTTACCATCCACTACACAAACAAAGCACAACCAAATATATATATCTTACTTCCACTTAGCCCAGACCATCTTTCGTGGCATGGAGATATGCAAGCATATATAAAAGCCAAACTAAAACCTATATGCACTATGAAAGAGGGTGAAGTAGCCATCATCCCAGAGGTTTATAAAGATATAAAAACAGATGCATATCTTATAACATATAAAGATGAAGATGATTTAGCTTCTCGCTTTGAAATAGATACAGGTAAAGTTAAATTTAAGGGTGCTTTTTTAATGGATGCACTCTTAGCTATGGCAGTTGATAAAATCCTTTTTGATAAAATAGACTATAAAAAAATAAACTCTTTTGAGCTAGACCCACATAGACAAGAAGAGTTAAAAGATGCAAAAGGTAGGTTGTGGGTAAATGACACAAAAGCAACAAACTTAGATGCTACTATTGTCGCTGTAAAAAGGTATAAAGACTCATTTATACACCTTATCTTAGGTGGGGATGATAAAGGGGTTGACTTGAATGAACTTTTTATATACCTAAAAGATAAAAATCTAAAAGTATATGCGATAGGCTCAAACAAAGACAAACTTATAAACCTAGCACAAAAGTACAACATAGACTCTTTAAAGTGTAAAGATTTAGAAGATGCAGTAAAACAGATAGATATATATCTAAAAAAAGATGAAGTTGCCCTACTCTCTCCATCGGCTGCTAGTCTTGATGAGTTTAACTCTTATGCACAAAGGGGTGATTTATTTAAAGAGTTTGTAAGAAACATAAAGGTATAATGTCATTCTTTAAAAGAGGCCTGTTAGCTCAGTCGGTAGAGCAAGTGACTGAAAATCACTGTGTCCTTGGTTCGATTCCGAGACAGGCCACCACTTTTAAAAACTTCTTATGGCCTGTTAGCTCAGTCGGTAGAGCAAGTGACTGAAAATCACTGTGTCCTTGGTTCGATTCCGAGACAGGCCACCACTTACTTAAAATCAATCATATACTTTTATTTTAAATCAATTTATATTACCAACCCTATAAATAAAATAGGATTGATAATCTAAGAATTTCTAAGATAAACAAGTGTAGCTTTTATAATGTCATCATCATCTTTACTATCAGATTTTATAGTCTCTTTTTTATCATCCATATATGTAAAAGTGATATTTTGTCCATAATTTGAAACTGTTTTTATCTTTTTTTGTAAGCTTAGAAGTTTTATAACCATCAACTCTATAAACTGTTTTGTAGGGTTATCTAACTCTCCAAATCTGTCTATTAACTCCTCTTCTACCTCATATATCTCTACAACATCTTCACATTGTGAAAGTCGTCTGTATATATCTAGGCGAAGTCTGTCTTCACTTACTACCTCATCAGATATAAATGCAGATATAGTTAGTTTTATATCTACTTTTATCTTTTCATCATCTTTTGTATTGCTTAACTCTTTTATGGCATCTTCTAACATTCTAAGATATAGTGAATAACCTATATTTTTTATATGTCCACTTTGAGCATCTCCTACTAAGTTACCACCACCCCTTATCTCTAAATCGTGATGTGCAAGAACTGAACCACTACCTAAAAATGAGTTAGATTCAAGTGCTAAGAGTCGTTTTTTTGCTTCATCTGTTAGGTTGTTTTTATTTTCAACTATAAAGTATGCAAACCCCTCATAACTACCTCTTCCTACTCTTCCACGAAGCTGATGCAAGTCTGCTATACCAAATCTATCTGCACCATCTACTATAATGGTATTTACTCTTGGCATATGGATACCACTCTCAATGATGCTTGTTGCTATCATAAGGTCATATTCACCTGCTTCAAACTTTAAAAGCTCTTTTTCAGTTTCAACTGCACTTATCTTTGAGTGAAGCATAACCATGCGAAGCTCTGGAAGTATAGCTTTTAACTCCCCCATCTTTATAGGCATATGATCAATTGAGTTATGCACATAAAAAACCTGCCCACCACGGCGAAGTTCACGCATAATAACCTCTTTTATAAGCTTCTCATTATACTCTTTTACAAAAGTTCTAACCCCTTGTCTCTCACTTGGTGGTGTTAAGAGTTGGCTCATAGTTTTTATAGAACTTAGTGCTTGATTTAGACTTCTAGGGATTGGTGTAGCACTCATACTTAACATATGAACAGTTGAATAAAGCTCTTTTATCTTCTCTTTTTGCTTTACTCCAAATTTGTGTTCTTCATCAATTATAACAACACCTAAGTTTTTAAACTCTAACCCAAACAAAGCATGAGTACCAACTACACAATCAAGCTCCCCACTTGCTAGTGCTTGAGTGATATTTTTCTTATCTTTTGCACTTACAAATCTATCTAGCCGTGCATATCTAATACCCATATCCTTAAATCTCTCATCAAGACTTCTAAAGTGTTGAGCTGAGAGTAAAGTGGTAGGGACTATAAAAGCAGACTGATAGCCTGACTTATAAGATGCATAGATAGTATTCATAGCTACTTCAGTTTTTCCAAAACCAACATCGCCACTTAAGAGTCTATCCATTATATGACCAGAACTCATCTGAGTTATAATCTCATCTATCGCTTGTATTTGATCCTCTGTATAGTCAAACCCTGCTAGTTTTTGAAAATCTTTTAATTCAGATTTGTCTATATCTATCTTAGGGGATTTTATAAGTTGCCTTGCTGCTGCTGTATTTACGATAGTTCCAGCTATCTCAAAAAGTCGTTTTTTAACTTTTTCTTTTAGTTTACCAAAACTACCTTTTCCAAGTCTATCAAGCACAGGTGTTGAGCCACCACTTGCCATATATCTGTCTATAAAGTCTAAGTTTTCAACTGGTAGTAGTATCTTGTCATCGCCAACATACTTTATAACTAGAAAATCTTTGATGCCACCTAGGATTTCAGTTTGTTCGATTTTTTCAAAAATTCCTACACCATAGTCCTCATGAACTACATAATCCCCAGCTTTTAAGTCATCTAAAAGTATAGAGCTTTTTCGTCTTCTTCTTTTTTTATCTGGTTTATTTAGTGAAACTACTAACTCATCTTTTGAGATGATATTTAAGATATATGGAGCATAAACTTTTTCTATATCATCTCTATCAAAGATGCCAACTTGCTTCATTACAGCTTCATTTGCACCTATAAGAGTTATCTTTTTATCTTTATGAACTTTTAGTAAAGTATGAAAATCAGCCACTACCAAATCACGATAATTATCAGTATCGCTAAGTATCTCTAAGTTAAACTCTTCACGACTTAGAGTTGGATTACAAAGTGCATAAGCATCTACTAAAACACTATCTAACTCCCTTATAATTTTTACGGTTTTACCCTCTAAAAAGTTTGAAGCACTATCGCCAAGATACCAAAGTCCAAGAGATGCTATATCTTTTTCTAAAGTGTCAAACTCACTAGCTTCTATCTTTTCATTGATACTGTTAAACTCATCTTCATTAAAAGAGTAAAATGCAGGACAAAGCTCAAAACTGTCTAACTCATCTTTTAGTGTTCTTTGACTCTCTAACTCAAACTGTTTTATCTGCTCTATCTCATCATCAAAAAGTGATATTCTATAAGGCTTTGAAGATGCTGGTGGATATATATCTATAATATCTCCACGAAAAGAGATTTCCCCCTCAACCTGCACCATATCTACAAAACTATAACCCCAAAAAAGCATCTTCTCTTTAAACTCTTTTAGGTTTAATCTCTCTCCAAACTCTATAGTTGTAGCTTCTAAAAGCTCTTTGTTTGGTAGATGAAAAAGTAGTGTTTTTAGTGGGCTTATGATAAGTGGTTTTTTCTTTGCATTGTAGTAAGTGCGAAGAGTTGAGAAAAGCTCGTGCAACTCCTCTTTGTATGTTCGCAAGTCATCCCCAAAAGATGCACGAAAATCTGGAAATACTAAAACATCTTTGTTAAAAAACTTAGCAACACACTCAAGCTCTTTAGCCTCTTTTGTATCTTCACATATAAGAAGCTCTAAGTCTTGTTTTTTAGTGGTTTTAAAATACTCGTATAATGTACTTTGAGACATACTTAATTAAACTATGCTTTTTTAATCTGTTGTTTTTGATTAGCCATTTTCTGAGCTGATTGTTTCAATACAGAATTACCTTCAAAAACACCTTTAGCTTCAATAATAAGCTCTGAGGACTCTAATGTTCCACTAATCCTACCACCAGCTTTTATCTCAACTCTTGCTGAGTTTACATTTCCCTCTATCATCCCTTGAACAATAAGTCTATTTGTAAATATATCACCTTTAATGCGACCATTTTTACCTATATTTACCTCTTGTTGAGAGTTTATAATGCCTTCAAAATTACCATCTACATATAAGTTACAAGAAAGAGTCATCTCCCCCTTTATAGAACTTCCTTTTGTGATTATGGTAGTGTCTGTGTCGGGTTTAGAACCTTGAGTTGTGCCGTTGCTGTTATTAAAGATTGCCATGGTATTTTCTTTTCCTTTTCAAATATCTCACTATAATTTTTTATGCTCCATTTTACAAAATAATATGGATTAATAGGTTGATGTAAAAATCTTATCTCGTAGTGTAAGTGTGGCCCACTACTCATACCAGAATTACCTGTATATGCTATAAGTGTACCTTTTTTTACAAATTGGCGAGATTTTACCACAATTTTGTTTAAATGACCAAAGTTAGTCCTAAAACCATAACTATGCTGAATAATCACAAGATTGCCAAAACCACTACTTTTATGAAACCCTGCCCACTCAACAATTCCATCAGCTGGTGCATATACAGGTGTATTCATCTTTGCTCTCATATCTAATCCACGATGAAACTCTTTTTTCTTAAGTGTTGGATGTATTCTCCAACCAAATTTACTAGTTATACCTTTGTATGTAATTGGTGATCCATTTGGTATAAGTTGCAACATAGTAGCTCTATGTTGAGAACTTTGTTTTGCACTATCTACTCGTTGCTGTAAAGAGTTTGATTTAACTGGTGTTAAACCTATGAGTATCTCAATCTCTGATAAAGAATCAGATACAGAATCTAGCTCATTTTTTTTCGCTATAAGAAGTGTATTTGTATCTTCTATCTCTTTTTTTAAAGTTAAATTTTTATTTTTCAATCCATCATAAGCTTTTTTAACTTCTAATCTTTTCGCTTCAATATCTGAGACCTCTTTATCAAGATAAAGAATTGTTCCAACAGCTATTAGAGCTATAATACCAAAAAAGACAATAGTATAAAACAAAACACTTTTAACAAACTGATGTAAGTTTACTTGTTTTATACCATTGTCATCATGTATTGTGATTGTAAAATGATTATCCACTTTATACCTTTTGTAGATTTAAAAATGCTTCAACTACACTAAATGAACCAAAAACAAGATATTCTTTAGTATCATCACAAACTTTAAAATCCTTATATCTCAACCCTATATCATATACAGTCTTTTGAAGAAGTTTTTTATCTTCTATCCTGTTATCTTTAACATCTATAATCTCCACCATACTAACAATAGGTTTTAAGATGCTCAAAATCTCTTTATAATTTTTATCTTTGTAGCTATTATATATCAATATATATTTTTTATAGTTTAAAGTTTTACAAATTGATTGAGCTGCTAATACATTATGACCAACATCCAAAATTATATTTTTTTTGTATTTTGTTAAACGACCAAATAATCTTGCATTTAAAAAATTATCTTCATTATAATCTAATCCTAAAAATTTTAAAGTACTTATACTCAAAGATAAATTATCTTCTAAATAACTCGCTAAATTAAGCATTTTTGAGATATTTTTTAATTTTTCTTTATCAGAACTATCTAAAATATCCTCCACTTTTTTTACTTTTATACCATTTTTTATAGATAAATTATCTGCGATTTTATATACTATTTGATGTTTTTGATAAGCTATTATAAGATTGTTTTGAACAGCATTAAGTTTTGTTGTTGCTATCTTATCTATAGTATCTCCTAAAAATGCTTCATGATCTATATCTACAGGTGTAAGAAGTGTTAATATTTTAGGAAAAACAGCAGTAGCATCATATTCACCACCCAAACCAGCCTCAAGTACAACATAATCACAAGAATTAAAAATTATCTGCGCTAAAAGAGTTGTATATTCAAAATAACTTAATGATGCAGAATCCTCTTTTGTCAAAATAGTTTGCAATTTTAGATGTGCTTCTTCTAATTCTCCATCTGAAATATTAGAACCATTTAACCAAATTCTTTCATTAAATTTTAAGATATGAGGAGAAGTATAATGTCCAACTTTAAAACCTAAAGAATTTAAAGCAGAAGCTAAAAAACGACCTGTTGTACCCTTACCATTAGTACCTATAATATGTATATTTTTTAATTGATTAAAATTTGTTTTTATTTTATTATAGATATTTGGAAATCTATTATAATCTATCTCATCATAAAAAATTGGTTTATTATCTAAGTAATCTTTTAACATCTATTTTTTATATACAACTTTATTTCTTCCAGTCTCTTTTGCTTTATAGAGATTTTCATCAGCTTCATTTATAGTACTTTTTAAAGATGTATTTAATTTCCTTTCACTTACACCACAACTAACTGTTACGGCTATCCTCTCACCTTTATACATAAAACGGGCTTTTTGAACATGTTTTCTAACTTTTTCAGCAAATATAAAACCACCTTTAGAATCGGTCTCACCAAGAAGTGCCATAAACTCTTCCCCTCCAAAACGACCAACAATATCAACAGTTCTAACCTCTTGTTTTAAAATCTTAGCAAAAGCAGATAAAACAGCATCACCTGCTGCATGACCATAAGTATCATTTACATTTTTAAAATGGTCAAGGTCAAACATCACAACAGAATAATTATGTCCATATCTGGTATATTCACTCTCTTTTATCTCCATCTGCTCATCTAAAGCCCGTTTATTGTATAGTTTTGTTAAAAAATCCTCTTTTGAAGCCTCTTTTGCTTTTTGTAGTTCCTCTTCTAACTTTTTAACTTTCTTATCAAGCATAGCAACCTCATCACTATGAACTTTTAAATCATGACTTAAAGACTTTGTATGTTTTTCTAGTGAAACTGCTATCGTTAAGAGTTTAGTATGTGCCTTTTTAAAGTTTACTCCGTTGTATTCAGTATAACTTTCTAAGTCTTTTTTTATAACTTTTATCTCTTTATTTGAAGAATCAGAAGACTCTATCATCTCTATAAGGCGACTAGAAAGCTTATCAAGAACACCATCAAGAGATGCAATCATCTCTTTTACACTCTCTTTATCTAGTGCAATTCTAAGTGCTATAGCTTTTTTAATTGTTTTTTCTATACCATCGCTATCTAAAAGTTGTGGTTCTTTTTTTAGTTTCTGACTTAAGTTTATTATCTCATTGCTTGTTTTTGCTGCTATAGATGGAACTAAAGATGAGATAAGTAAAGAAGCTATATGACCTAACTTAGTAGTATCAAAATCATTATTTTCAATCTCTTTTGATATAGCATTTATACTTTCTATATTTTTTTTAAGATTTGAATTATCTACATCTCCTAAAGATTTTAAAAATGTATCATCATAAGATTCTACAAAATTAATCCATAATTGCTTAAATTGTTCTATCTCGGCTACACTTGGTTCTTCTGATAAAAGTTTTATATTTTGTTTTGCCAATTCTGTAGCTTGTTGATTATGTAATGCTTCAATAGCATTTAATATCTTCTTACTAAGAGCAGTTTGTGCTTCTAATATAGCTGCACAATGTGATGGATTTGTTCTATTTAATTTAGAGATTAAAAAACGAATTAATTCAGATGTAGTTTTTATGTTGTACTGTTTTAAATCTTTTTGGAACTCTTTATTTAATGTCTTTTTAAAAGCTTCTATTTTACTACAATCCTCAGATTTTATCCCTGCTTTTAAGGCCTCTTTACAAAATGCTTCAGCATAAAAATCTGGTGTTAAAAGCTTTCCTTCAAGTTCTAGCCTTTTTATCGCTTTTCTTATAATACTTTGAATTGTCATAATTTTTCCTATTTATTTTGAACCTTCAGCAGATATTTGAGCTAAAAAAGATTTTATAGCTTTTTTAGTACCCTCTTTTATAGCTTGAAATCTCTCTTGGTCTGTTATAACAGAATTAGGAGCTATGTTGAAATCATAAGTTCCTCTTGCTGTATAATTTTTTGAAATACCATTAAAATACTTTTTAATATGCAATACTATTGTTGTTCTATATGCAACTATATAACCGTTTTTATCATACTGAATAGGGCTATATGATGGATTTGATATACTAAGCACTAAATGCACTTTAGCATCTTTTTTATCCACCAAAGATGTATGAAACACCTCTATAATAGCAGCATCGATAGAATCTTTTATAATTACACTATTTTCAGGGTCTCTAATTGAAATAATAACACTTGTACTAACTTTATCACCAACTATATTTCTAGCGAATTTAGAACTAGGCTGATATCCACAAGAAACAAACAAAAAGACAATAAAGATAGATACAATTAATCTCATAGATTAGCCTTTAACTACAAGATTTACAAGTTTTTTAGGAACTACTATCTCTTTTACGATAGTTTTGCCCTCTAGCCATTTAGCACCTGCATCTTTTGCCATAGCGATAATTTCATCTTTTTGAGCATCTGGTGCTACTTCTATCTCTGTTCTTGCTTTTCCATTTATAGATACACCTAAAGTGATGCTATCCTCTACAAAAACTTCCTCTAAAACCTTTTGTTTGGTTAGGTTTTTAAGCTCAAACTTCTCTTTTGAAATCTCCCAACAAACATGAGGGATAACTGGTTCCATTATAGAGGTAAGTATCCAATAACCCTCGCTCCAAACATCTTCATTTTTCTGAGCATTTAGTGCATTCATAGCTTCCATAACACCAGCTATCATAGTGTTAAAAGTGTATCGCTCATTATAAACATCATTTGCACGAACTAGAGCATCATAAACTTTTCTTCTTGCAAATTTTTCCTCTTTTGAAAGTGAACTATGCTCAATAGATGGTTTAGCATCACATTTTTTAGCATTTGAACTTCTGTCAAAAAATCTTTTTATAAACTTATATGAACCCTCAACACCACTGTCATTCCACTCTAACTCTTGTGTTGGTGGAGCTGCAAAAAGTATGAAAAGTCTTGCTGTATCTGCACCATACTTCTCTATAAGCTCATCAGGGTCAACTGTATTTCCTTTTGACTTAGACATCTTAGCACCATCTTTTAGCACCATACCTTGAGTTAAAAGTCTGCCAAATGGCTCATCAAAGTCCAAATAACCCAAATCACGAAATACTTTTGTAAAAAATCTTGCATAAAGTAGGTGAAGGATTGCATGTTCTATACCACCTATATAGTGGTCAACCCCGCCGTTACCCATCCAGTAAGAGATTTGCTCTTTTGAAAAAGCCTCATCTTCCCAGTTTGCTTTACTTGCACAAAATCTTAAAAAGTACCAACTAGATTCTACAAATGTATCCATAGTATCAGTTTCACGAGTTGCATCTTTACCGCATCTTGGACATTTACACTTTTTGAAAGTTGGGTGGTTTTCTAGTGGGCTACCCTCCCCGTTTATCTCAACATCAGATGGAAGTGCGATAGGAAGATTTTCTTTTTTCTCCATAACTATGCCACAATCATCACAATGTATAAAAGGTATAGGAGCACCCCAATATCTTTGACGACTTACACCCCAATCTTTTAGTTTATAGTTTGTAGTTTTACGACCAATGTTGTTTTCTTCAAAATATTTTATGATGTTGTATTGAGATTTTTTGCTATCTAGCCCATCAAATTCGCCAGAGTTAAATAAAATCCCTCTATCTGTAAAAGCTTCTTTTTCAAGATTTAACTCACCATCTTTTGGTTTTATAACTGCATTTATAGGTAAATCATACTTTTTAGCAAAGTCATAGTCTCTGTCATCATGAGCAGGAACAGCCATAACTGCACCACTTCCATAATCCATAAGTACAAAGTTAGCTATCCAAACAGGGATAAGTTTTTTTGTAAGTGGGTGGATAACATTGATGCCAAGTGATACCCCAGACTTTTCTTTTTGTCTGTCGATGCTAGATGAGTTTTTCATCTCTTTTATTTTAGCGATAGTATCAGCATCTAAAAGAGAGTTATCAATCATATATGTAACTATATCGTGTTCAGGTGCAAGTGCTGTATAGCTTACCCCGTAGATGGTATCAGGTCTTGTTGTAAAAACATCAAATTTTTCAAAATTGTTACCAAGTTTTGCTTTGCTTTCATCATCTAGGTATAGATCAAACTCTAGTCCGTTTGACTTGCCTATCCAGTTTTCTTGCATCGTTAAAACTTGTTTAGGCCAACCACCCTCTAATTTTTTCATATCATCTAAAAGTTCATCAGCATAGTTTGTGATTTTAAAATAGTACTGATTCATATCTTTTTTAACAACTTGAGTATCACATCTCCAACAACAACTCTCTATAACTTGCTCATTTGCTAAAACAGTTTGACAAGTTGGACACCAATTAAGTAACCCTTTTTCACGATAAAGAAGCCCTTTTTCAAACATATCTATGATGAAGCCTTGCTCAAACTTAGTATAAAGCTCATCACTTGTTGCTAACTCTCTCTCTTTTGAAAATGAAAAACCTAAAGTTTTAAACTCTTTTTTCATATAGTCTATGTTGTCATAAGTCCATTCTTTTGGGTCTGCATTGTTCTTTATCGCTGCATTTTCAGCTGGCATCCCAAAACTGTCAAACCCGATAGGGTGTAAAACATTAAAGTTTTGTTGGCGATAGTATCTAGCAAATGCATCACTTAGAGTATAGTTTCTAACATGACCCATATGTAACCTACCACTAGGGAAAGGAAACATACTAAGGATGTATTTTTTATCTTTTGTAAAATCTTCTGATGGTTCAAAACTTTTGTTTGCTTCCCAATACTCTTGCCAATTTTTTTCTATATTTTTTGAATTATATTCCAAAGTAGTGTTCCTTTAATTTTTTAATATTCATCTTTTATCTTAGAACTTTCTATATATACAAGTCCAACTGAAAATATATTTGCTATTAGAGCTCCTATACTTAAAGAGATAGCCCAATTTAAGTTACCTAAAACAACTAAAAAAACAAATGCTGGTATAAGGTGTAAATCAGCTACTAATGATGAGGCTAAAAGCTCGGCAGAAAGTAGATTTCTTACACCTATTTTTAAAACAGTAGAAACAAGATTTAAACTAGCTGCAACAAATAATGAAACTGCTGTATGTTCATACAAAAATCCAGCTATTGATGTTAAACTCATCAACGAGAAAAACACATAAATTACTTTACCCCAATCCATAATAACACCTTAAAAAATTATTGTGGTGATTATACAAAAATATTGTTAAGGGATGACTGAAAATCTTCTTTTAACTTATGCTATAATCTAAAATTATTTTGATTAAAAAAAACAGGAGAATAATAATGTCAAAACATATAAAAAAAATCTTGCCATTTAGCATAATTTTTTTGCTAATCTTTAGCTTTACAGGATGTGGCGGTGCAGGTGGTGGAGATGCAACAGCAGATTCTACAACTACAAAAAACAATTATCAGTTTAAAAATGCAACAACACCACTTAAGATAGATACATATAGACCTTATGAAATATCTTTTCAATTAACAAAAGATAATCTTGTACAATCTGGAAAAATAGTAACAATGAAAGCATTTGATAAAAAATATGGTAGTGTTGTTAACTATACAGTTATTACAGATGAAAATGGTATTGGTACTTTTACATATAATCCACCAATAACTGAACCTGATACTAAAATCTATACATTAGAATATAGCTATCAAAATGAGTTATCTCAAGAGATAATCCAAAATATAGTTTTAGACTTCAATAACTATACATTAGAAACTCAAGCAAGAACAACTGCTTTATCTTTAGTTTATATGTCAACAATATATGAAGATGGTAGTGGAGAGATTACAAACCGTTATAGAGTTCATGCTGTTGATTCACAATCAAATCAACCAAGAGTTGGCATACCAGTTAGTATGAGTTTGATTAATAATGCTAAATTAAAACAAAATAATACAGCAAATGGTATCTTAACAAAAAATGGCAATATCATAACTTTTTATAATAATAATAATATAAACTATTCAACATTCAATATAGCTACAAATGATAACCTAATAATACTACCAACAGAAAATAGATTGGATGCAAAGTATTTAGGTGGATGGATTATTGAAGATGCAAATGATACAAATCTAACATTATCTAATTCAGAAGCAAATATAACAACTGTAGATAAACTAACATATATTGTAGGAAATGAAGTAAGACTTGTAGGAGATACACTAGCTGTTGCTGATGTTGTAAATGTTAATAACGATAATCTAACAGATGAAGATGGATATATAATGTTTGATGTAACATTTGACCCTAAACTAGCAGGTCATACTGTAACACTTGAAGCTCATGGAGAAGCAGATGGTCAAAGAGTTGGAGTATCGCAAATAAGTTCATTTAGATTTGATAATATTAATGCTGAGCCTTATGTTATAGATGATGTCATTAATGAAAGAAAAGAGATAACGCTAACTGCCATAATCAATAATAGTGAACCTCTCTCAAATCTAGAATTAGATAAAGATAGTTTTCATACAAAAACTAATTCTACATCAACTATTTGTCATATAAACCAAGATTTATCTAATTTTAATACAGATAAAGATGGTAAAATAAAACTTATTGTTGATACACATGAAAGTGTGGATGACAATGGAGACCATGTTGTAACAACTTGTACAATATCATGGGATGGAGGAATGAGTTCTATTTATAGAGAGTATTAAAAACTCTCTATATTAAACCCAGATTATGCAGTAGAAATAAAAAATTATACTGCATAATCTGGGTTAAAGACTCATTGCACTTTTAGATAACTTTGCCCATGGTGAGTTTTTATCTGCTTTTATAGATTCATTATAAGCTTTTTTAGCTTCATCATCTCTCCATAATTTTGTATATATAGAACCTAAAAGATATTTTTGTCTAGCTCTATTTGATGGTTTTAAATCAACCTTATCCAAAGACAATATTACATTTAAAGCTTTATAATATTCATCTTTTGCAATATATGCCTGATATAATGTAAACTCAACAAATGGGCTTTGAGGATAAGAGTTTGATTTAGTTTGTATTTGCATTATCTTTTGACCATATTTTATAACTATATTATTGTCTCTCATATCACTACCAACAGCCATAACATCTGCATATCTATCTATATCTTTATAACTCAATCCAAAATGCTCTTCAACATCAAGTATAGAAGAAAGCATTTTATTTTTATCTTCAATGCGTTGATATGTATCAAAAATAATTCTATAGATATCTTTATATTTTGAATTTTTATCATCTTTTATCAAAGTTATCAACTCTTTAGCAGCAGAGATAACATCACTATAATTACCTGTTGCAAAATCAACTTTTATATATCTATATAACCATTTTTTTCGCTCACTTAAATCTGTTACTTTAAGATTTGAAGATGCTATTTGTTTAGATAGTTGATAGTCCCCACCCATCATAGCACAATTATAAACACCATCATCCCACTTACTAGAAAGTGTTATATTATAATCGTGTGATATATCTAAAACCTCTTGACATTTTTTATCTTCTAAAGACTTTTTCATTAATCCAATAGCCGCATCTTCAATAATTTGTTTAATATTTGGATACTTATCATCATCTAAGTCCAGCAAAGATTCCCTTAAATCCAATACATCAGTATATCTACCAATCTTAAGTAACAATTTAGCCTTTTCATATAATGCCTTATTTCCTATAGAATCAGCTTCATAATTAACTATTAGTTTATTATACTCCTCTAGTTTTGTTGTTATATTCATATCTTTTGTTGTATCAAAAAATAATGAATCTTTAGCTACTAATATCTCATCTATATAATCACCATCGCTAAATTCTTTTAAGTATCTATCTAAAGCTTTTAATGCCTCTTGTTTTTTATCTGTTTTACTTAACCATATTGCTCTATCTCTTAAGAGTTTTTCATAATCATCATTTTTATTATCCATACCATCTATTAAGCATTTAGCTATTTCTGAAGCTATTAGATAATCTTCATCTGCTTTAAAACTTTTCATCATCTCTACTGATGTTTTATAATGGTTTATAAAATAATCTGGTTTTGCTTTGACTATCTTCATAATAAACTCTGAAGCTTCTTTATTTTTTGAACGAGATATAAGGTTATTTGCCAAGTTATATGCAGCTGCAGCTGCTATATCCACTTTTGATGTTGAATTTAATGCAAGTCTATAAAATCTTTCAGCTTTTTTAGGGTCACCTGAATCATCAAGCATATTTCCTTTATATATTCTAGCCCAATTCATAAATTCTGAATCTTGATGTTCACTAAAAATTCTATCAAAAAAGTAATCAGCATCTGTATTCATACCTATAAGAGCATAGGCTCTACCTAGAAGTGATAAAATTTCTGCTATGTTTTCATCAGATGAATACTCTCTAATATAAACTTTTGCCAATTTAATAACATTATCACTATCATTTAGTTTTGCATACGTTTTTATCTTATAATACAATATTTCCACATTAAAAATTGAATCTGGAGAATAACTCTGCAACTCTTCAATAGCATTTAGACAATCTTCATATCTTTTTTCTTTATATAGTTTTTTTACTCTAAGAAAACTATTTACATCTTTTACCTCTTTTACTTCAACAGGGTTTCCTTTTATATCTAATCCACCAATATAAGGTAAGTTATCCATTTTCATAAAAAAAGGAAAATTTATACCAACATCTGGAATATCATCTTTTTTTATAAAAGGAACTTTATCTTTAAATCCAACTATCATCCAATGCTTTGATAATGTTACATTTGCATCAAATATTGTATTTTCTTTAGTTAAATCAAAAATATTTGCAAAAAGTTTAAGTTTATAAAATGGTTTTATTATAATAAAAAAGGTATCACTATTTACTTTTGTCGTGATTTTAAAAAAATCATTTTGAATATCTTTTATCTTTGAAGTTGGTTTTTTATTAAATGCACAAATTATATCTTGTACAACACCAAAATCATCAATATTTTCTTGACAAAGAAATTTATTATTATCTTTTAAATGTACAGTAGAATAAGTTACGAAGTTTTCTTTTGCTCCATTGATGGATATTTCAAGAGCAAAAGAAGATAAAGTAAAAAGAGCAAATAAAAATATTCTCAGCACTTTTTACCTTTTTGGATAATTAATATCCACTATTATATGCAAATGCAGTGATAAACTCTAGTAGTGGATTTATAAATGCTACGGCAAAGATAGTACCAATAGCAGCAAAACCAACAATTACTTGTAAAGATAAAGTAGAGTTTACTGTATAAACATGACCATCTTTACCAACAACTGGATCTTTCATAAACATATAAACGATTAGTTTCAAGTAGTAATAACCTGCAATTGCAGAGTTAAGAGCCATAATAAGAGCTAAAACTGTATAACCACTTGTAACTGCTGAACTAATCAGATAAAGTTTACCCCAAAACAGTGCAAATGGAGGGATACCAGCTAAACTTAACATAAACAGACCCATAAAACTAGCCATTACTGGTGAAGTTTTAATTAAACCTGCAAATTTATTATAACTATGGTCTGATTCTGCTGCATTATCAGTGTTTTTAGCACGAGATATCCATAACATTGAAAATGATCCAAGGTTAGTAAATGCAAAAAGTACCCAATATAAAAGTAATGCTGAATTTGCTTGAGTAGTACCTATCATAACAGCAGACATAACAAAACCAGCATGGGAGATAGATGAATAAGCTAGCATTCTTTTAACATCTGTTTGAACTAATGCCCAGATATTTGATATAGTCATAGTAAGAATTACAAAGATATATAAGATAACTTCTAGCCAAACTACACCACTATGAATTAAAAATTCAAAAAGTCTCATAACTACTATAAATGCAGCTATTTTTGGAACGATTGACATATAACCAGCCATTGCTGCTGATGCACCCTCATAAACATCTGGAGCCCATGTATGAAATGGAACAAGAGAAAGTTTAAATCCAAATGAAGCCAACATAAATGTAACTGCTATAAGAACATAACCAATATCAGCATACTGATTTGCTTCTAATACTGCTGCAATTTGATTTATCTCTACTGAACCAGTAAGAGCATAAAATATCATTGAACCAAAAGAGTAAAAACCTGCTGCTAATGCACCCATAGTAAAGTATTTAACTGCTGCTTCAAAAGATTTTGCACGGTTATGCATAGCTATAAGTGTATATAAAGCTAAAGAAGCAGTTTCTAGTCCAACAAATACTAAGATAAGATTATCAGTAGATACCATAAACTGGAAACCTGAAATCATAAATAAGAATAATGCAAAAAATTCTGGATAACTAAACTCATGAAATCTTGTATTTGTTAATGCAAGAGGTATAAAAAGCATAGATGTACCAACAATGATAAATTGAGCGATAATTGCTAAACCATCAATAAGCATAACATCAAATACACCCATAATTGTACCACCCTCAGCAAATAAACCAGCTGATTCAAACAGTACACCAAAATCCATTAGTAAAAACAATATACTCAACATTACATATAATGACTTATCTAAATTACTTTTAAATAGATCAATAACTAAAATCAATAATGCACCAACGATGGGAATAAGCATCGGTGCTAGAGTCATTAGATTTAATGACTCCATAGAAACATTTACTGGCGCTAACATTAGTGTGCCTCCTGTGTTGAAGTTTCATCTTTTTTAATTACACTTGGAATTGCAGATTTTGCTTCAGGTGTAATCGCTTTATCGTGCATCAACTGAACAACTGCTTCTACACTATTGTTAATTGGCTCTAAAACTGGTTTAGGGTATATACCTAACCATACAGTTATAATAGCAAGAGGGATTAAAGCTAATAATTCTCTTTTATTTACATCTGGAAGATTTTTGTTCTCTTCACGAGTAACCTCTCCAAAGAACATTTTTTTATAAGCTGAAAGCATATAGATAGCACCAACAATGATAGCAATACCTGCTAAAAGAGTTATGATATGAGATTGCTCATAAAACCCAAGTAAACTTAAAAACTCACCAACAAAGTTGATAGTAAGTGGAAGTCCAACTGAAGCCATTAACATAAGACCAAATATAGTCGCATATCTAGGCATAACAGAAGCTAGTCCACCAAACTGATCCATCATTTTTGTATGTCTTCTATCATAGATAACACCAACAAGTAAGAACAGAGCACCTGAAACAACACCGTGAGCTATCATTAAGAATATAGAACCACTAATCCCCTCTACATTCATAGCAAATGTACCAAGAACTATAACACCCATATGTGAAACAGATGAGTATGCAACAACTTGCTTAACATCTTCTTGAGCATAAGCTACCATCGCAGTATAGATAATCATAATAACAGCTATAATTGCAACTGGGAACATAAAGAAAACGGAAGCATCTGGGAACAATGGTAATGAAAAACGGATAAATGCATAAGTACCCATCTTAAGTAAGATAGCAGCTAGCATAACCGAACCGATAGTTGGAGCTTGACCGTGAGCATACGGTAACCAAGTATGGAATGGAAACATTGGAACTTTGATAGCAAAACCCATAAAAAATGCTGCAAATAACCATAACTGATAACTCTGTGGAAGTATAAGTCTATACCAATCTAATATCGCAAATGACCAAACACCTGTCGCTTGAAAGTAAAAGTAAGCCATAAAAAGCATACCAACAAGCATAACTAACGAACCAGTAAATGTATATAAGAAGAACTTAATAGAAGCATAAACTCTTAAAGGTCCACCCCATGCACCGATGATATATAACATAGGTACAAGAGAAAGTTCCCAGAAAACATAGAAAAGTATTGCATCTAATGCAGCAAAAACACCTGCCATAGTCATCTGTAACATAAGTAGAGTTATTATCATATTTTTTACATTTTTAGTATCTGTAAGACTTGCAATACCAATCATTGTAAAAAATGCTGCTAAAACTATGATAAACAGTGATATACCATCTACACCTACGATATAGTTAACACCAAATGCAGGTATCAAAGAAACTTGTTCCATAAACTGCATACCCGACACACTAGCATCAAAACCAAACCATAGCATTAAAGATAAAGCAAATTCAACCACAGCTACGGATAAACCGTAAGCTCTGATGCTATCCTTATCAACAACAACACCAAAAAGTGCTGCTAATGCTGGAAAGAAAATTAAAATTGATAATATATGATCAAACATCTATTAAACTCCTGAATATTTAACTGTTAAACCAAATATAACAGCTAACGATAATAAGATAACTAAACCAGCTACCATCCATTTAAGCATAGTAGATAAGTTACCACTTTGCATACCTCTAGTGTTTTCACCAGTATTGTAAATAATATTTGCTATACCATCAACTGTACCATCAACAATTTTCATATCGATATCTTTCCAGAAAACACGAGATAAAGCTCTATATGGTTTTACTAAAAATTCCTCATAAAAATATGGGATGTAGTATTGGTTGATAAGTAGTTTGTATTTGAAACTATTTTCCATCTCACTTGTACCATCTGGAACTTTAATATCAGAAGACATATATTTTTTATATGCAAAATAAATTGCAGCGATAACAAATAGTTGTGTACCGATAGTCATAGTCCAATATGTCATAGCTGAATGTATATGATACTCAGTTTCAGGTAATACAGCGATAACCATATCAAAATAATAAGGTCTAGCAAAACCAGCGATAGCTGCTAAGATAGCAAGAGGTATCATAGCTTTTATCATAAATGGATAAGCTTCATGTGGGTGGAAACCAAGTGCTGTATGTCTATCTTCGCCGTGAAAAATAAGTGCAATAATTCTAAATGAATAAAATGCAGTTAAACCAGCAGTAAATAATAACACTGTATAGATGATAAAATGATGCTCAGAGAATGCAGCTTCTAAAATCATATCTTTAGAGAAAAAACCAGCAAGTGGGAATAAACCTGCAAGTGCAACAGAAGCTAAAGTCATAAGTATCATAGTAGCTTTCATAGTCTTACCAAGTCCACCCATTTTAAATGGATCAAGTTCATCGCTCATAGCATGCATAACATTACCACCACCTAAGAATAGTAGTGCTTTAAAGAATGCATGTGCCATAAGGTGGAAAAGTGCAACCCAATAAGCACCAAGACCAGCAGCAGCAAACATATAACCTAGTTGTGAAAGAGTTGAATATGCGATAACTCTCTTAATATCACGATTAACAAGTGCCATAGTTGCAGCAAAAACTGCAACAAAAGCACCTAAAGATGCGATAAATAAACCAACATTAGGTATAAGTGAATATAACTCATTTGAGCGAACTACCAAGTAAACACCAGCTGTTACCATCGTTGCAGCATGGATAAGTGCAGAAACAGGGGTTGGACCCTCCATCGCATCTGCTAACCAAGTGTGTAGTGGGAACTGTGCAGACTTACCCATAGCACCTATAAATAAGAAGATACCAATAGTTGTTAATATACCTGTATCTAAATGTTTCATAGCTTCAAAAGCTTCGTGATACTGAAGTGTTCCAGTGTTCCAATAAACTAAAAAGATACCAATAAGCATACCAAGGTCAGCGATACGGTTCATAATGAAAGCTTCATTAGCTGCCCAAGTAGCACTCTCTTTATGATACCAAAAACCAATCAATGCCCAAGAACAAACTCCAACACCTTCCCAACCGATGAAAAGACCAGCAAAGTTATCACTCATAACAAGAATCATCATAGAGAAAACGAAAGCTGATAACCAAGCAAAGAAACGGTTAAATGCTTTATCGTGGCTCATATAACCTATAGCATATACATGAACAACAGTTGAAACAACAGTTACAACCATCATCATAGTTACAGATACTTGATCAACTAAAAATCCAAAAGGTATATAAAGATTACCTGTATGCATCCAAGTCATCATCTCAACATGAACTGCTTCACCAGTTGATAAAACATGAACAAGTAAAACTGTACTTGATAACAGAGATACCCCAAGTAATATACTAGGAATTATACCTGCTATTATAGTTTTAGGAGATGCTCCAAAAATCGCAGCAAATAAAGAACCAACGAATGGTGCAAAAAGTGCTGTATATAAAAATAATTCCATATTTCTACCCCTTCATACTTGACATAGTATCTAGGTCAATATTGTTATGTCGTTTATGCCATACAATCAGTAAACCTAATCCAACAGCTACCTCTGAAGCAGCGATAGCTATTACAAAAAATGCAAACATTTGACCAGTTAAATCACCATAATAGTGTGAAATAGCTGCAAAAGCGATGTTTACAGAGTTTAATAAAATCTCAGTTGAGAAAAACAATAAAAGAAGATTCTTTCTTTTCATCACACCAACTAAACCTATAGCAAAAAGGATAGTTGATAAAACAAGATAATGACTTAATCCAATTTCCATCATGAAAGCTCCTTCTTATTTTTTTCTTCATTAAGTTCTCTAATCTCTGCATCATTCATAAGAGTAAGAGATAAATCCATCTTTTTACCAGCTAGAACGATACCAGCAACCATAGCTACAAGAAGCATAACAGCAGCTACTTCAAAAGGTATAAGATACTTAGTAAATAAAACTACACCAACCTCTTGAGTATTACCAATACCATCAACAACTGGATAAAGTGCAACTATATTATCACTTACTATTGGAGCTGAAACTATAAGTACCACTAAAACAGCACTAAGAGTTGAAAGTCCAACTATAATAAACTTATTACCTTGCTTCTCTTTAACATCTCTTGTTGTATCAAAAAACATCATACCAAAAGCATAAAGTGCCATAACAGCACCAGTATATACGATTATCTGAACCGCACCCAAAAAGTCAGCACCAAGTATAAAGAAAAATGCTGATATAAAAATCATCCCAGCTGCAAGTGCAGTAAGGGCATATAATGCTTGCTGTGTTGTAACTACGATATAAAACATCGAGATAGTTAAAAAAGCAAACAGATAAAAAGCAATAGCTTCAAACATTAATAACTCCTTAATAAGCTAGAGGTGTTTTCTTAACACGCTCATCTTCATGTGGTGTGATAGCACCAAAACCTTCAAACTCTTTTTGCCCACCTGCAAGCATAGTATCAAGTGGTGTAAGCATAGCTTCATAATCAACAAAGTGTTCTCTTTGATCAGATGCATTTTCATACTCACCACCGTGAGTAATAGCTAACTCTGGACAAACTTCTGCACAATAACCACAGAAGATACAACGACCAAGGTTGATAGTGTATTCACTAACCTCTTTACGAGAATTTTCATCTATCTTAGTATCTATCTTGATACAATTAGAGATACAAATCTTTTCACAAAGACCACAACCGATACATCTTTCAGTATCAGATTCCCATAATCTTTTCATCTGATGAATAGCACGGTAACGAGGACCTATTGGCATCTTCTCTTCAGGATACTGAACAGTGTGGATGTCAAACTTTATCATCTCTCTCATAACAACCCAAAGACCAACAAAAAGTTCGCCTCTAAAAGTTCTTTGCATAACTCTTTTAAACTTATCCCAACCAGTAGTTGGATAATCAGCTATATCACATTTGAAGTAATCACCCTCTGTAACATTTCTGTTATTAAATTCTTCCATTTTCATCCATATCCCCCTTACATCATTACGATACCAGTGATTACAACATTAATCACTGCTATTGGCATAAGTACTTTCCAACATAACCACATTAATTGGTCAGGTCTAACATCTGGCCATGCAGCTCTTGTCCATAAGAAGAAAAAGAAGAAGAATGCCATTTTACCAAGTAATGCAAATGCACCAAGAACACTACCATCTCCAAAACCACCTAAGAAAAGTAATGGGATTACAAAAGAGATAAAGAACATATTTGCATACTCACCGATAAAGAAAAGTCCCCATCTCATACCAGAGTACTCAGTACCAAAACCATCGATTAACTCGTGGTCATTTGCGATAAGGTGAAATGGTGTACGACCAGTTTCAGCAAATGCAGCTATCCAAAAAAGTACAAATGCAACTGGTTGAGACCAAACTAACCAACCATTACTAAGTTGATATTCATTGAAGTCAATCAAAGATAATGAACCAACCATCATAATAGGAGCTAAAATTGCAAGACCACTAACAACCTCATAAGAGATAAATACAGCAGCAGCACGAGCAGCAGAGATAAGTGAATACTTATTTGCAGATGCCATACCACCAAGAAGTGGACCATAAAGTCCAATAGCCATAACACCTAAGATATATAAGATACCAACATTTATATCAGATACGATTGGATGAACTGTATAACCAAATATTTCAAATTCTGGTAAAAAAGGTATAGCAGCCGCTGCCATAAAAGCAGTAGCAGCTGTAATAACTGGTGCAATTTTAAAGATACGAGCGACAACACCTGTTGGGATAATATCTTCTTTTGTAAAAAGTTTAATAGCATCTGCACCAAACTGTAAAACACCAAAAGGTCCAACATACATAGGTCCTAGTCTTCTTTGCATAAATGCAAGAATCTTTCTCTCAAAATAAGTACCAATACCAGCTAATGCTGAAAACACTAGTAAAATTACAACAACTTTTATAATTGTTTCAATTAAATATGCACTATCCATATATTACACCTTTTCTATCGAAGCTGTTGCAAAGCGATATCCACTAAACAGAGCTTCTGAGTTTAATTTAGAATCAAATGTTGGTAAACAAGCTATATCTCCAGCAATTTTGTTATCACTCACTATAGTAACAACTATCTCACCTTGCTCATTTTTAACCTTCACTTTATCACCCTCGTTAAAGTCACTTTTACTTAAAAACTCTTCACTCATATAAAGTCCACTAACTTCATCAAGCTCAGTTGTTTTGTTTGTAAATTCACTAAATTGTCTTACAGGGTTTACTAAGTAGATTATACTACCTTCTAACTTATCGTTAGCATATTTAGCTACATCTTCTTTAGCATCAGTTGATACAGTTACATTATCTAACAAATAACCTCTAACTTCAGTACCATCATTTTCATAATGATTTGGTAAGTCATCAAATCTTTCAGATTTAAAACCTTTCTCAACTGGTAAAGAAACAGTATAGTCAATCACATTTTCAGCTTCTAGCCCAAGTGCATTTGCAATATCATTTAACTCATATCCACCATAAGATAGTGCTGCATTAGTAGGATTTACTCTTTTGTTGATAGATGTTAATGTACCCTCTTGTTGATTAAGAGCTGGCATATCTAAATCACCATCACCTAAAGCTGAAAGTGTAAAGTTACCTTTAGTGTTATAGCCAACTGTAAATGAACCTTTTTCATCATCTAAATCACAGATAAGTGAAACACCTAAAGTATTTG
>JAMOQV010000133.1 GCA_027068615.1 Helicobacteraceae bacterium
AGTTTAACAAAGAAGATAATCCTTTTAAATGTTGCCCTACGGGTGAAACAATAGATTACAAGCTACTTCGTTGAAAACTCTTGAAGCTACTGATAGCTCCTGCGAATTTTCGCCTCATATCTTATAACCTATTGTTTCATTGGCTATGAAGTTATTTATACTCTCTTACTTACTATAATTATATCGCAAAATATAAGATTATTTCAATAAAAAGATTAAAATTTATGATACTCTTTCATTTATGAAACAATATATCTCTTTATTAAAATCTGAACATACTTTAAGAAAACTTTTTATAGTTCAGTTTATATCGTATTTTGGGGCTTGGTTTAGTAATGTTGCTATATATACACTTCTTATACATTTAGAAGTACAGCCCCAAATAATTGCATTTGTAGCCTCTTTACACTTTTTGGCAGGTGTCTTTCAAGCACCAATTTCTGGCACAATTATAGATAAGGTTGATTTAAAAAAATTGATGATTTTTCTTATGTCTATTGAGATACTTGCAACATTTTTTTTAATATTTATTAATGATATATCTGATTTATATCTATTATATGTACTTATATTTATAAAAATGTCATCTGCTAGTTTTTATTTTACTACTGAGATGACACTTGTTCCAAAGATAGTAGATAAAAAAAATCTTCAACAAGCTAATGAACTTCATTCTATTATCTGGTCTTTATCTTACACTTTGGGTATGGCTGTTAGTGGATTTGTTGTGTATTGGCTAGGTGTTAAAGTTGCTTTTTTAGTAGATGCTTTTTTATTTGTTATTGGATTGGTATTATTATTTAGTATTAAAATTAATACAAAAAAAATAAAGATTAATGAAAATATACTTGAGATGATGTTAGATACATTTAGGTATCTAAAAAAATCTCCTAAAGCATTGCATCTTATGATAGTTCATTCATTTGTTGGATTGACTGTTTTTGATGTTCTTGTTGCTTTAATGGTTGATGAGTATTATAAAATTATATTGGCAACTTCATTAGCTCTTGGACTTTTAAACTCTTTTCGAGCTATAGGTTTGATAATTGGTCCAGTTTTTATAAACAGATGGTTAAATCATAAAACATTAACTTATCTTTTTATTTTTCAAGCTATTACTGTTTGGTTATGGGTCTATTGTATGTATGATTTTTATCTATCTTTATTTGTTAGTATTTTAGTTGGATTATCTACAACATCACTTTGGTCATATACATATACACTTTTGCATAAAAATATAGAGGAAGAATACTACGGTAGGATTATAGCTTATAACGATATGCTTTTTTTAAGTGTAGCTTCTTTTACATCCTTTTTTATAGGTTATTTGGCTAAACATAATTTTTCCTTAGAATTTATAACTGTATTACTTGGTTTTTGCTTTATTATAGGTGCTTTATATTATCATTGGGTATTTAAAACTCAAAATATTAATTAAAAGGTATATTTATGAAATTATATGCTCCGTGGGAGAAAGCTTTTAGTAGAATCTCCACACCATTTGAACACTTTTTGCATGCTCAAACAACTACAGGTATTGTACTTATGTTTATGACGGTTGTTGCTCTTGTACTTGCAAATAGTCCTTTTGCTGATGTTTATAGCCATTTTTTCCATATGAAGATTGATTTTGCTGTTGGTTCTTGGGAGTTGTCAAATACTCTTCATCATTGGATAAATGACGGGCTTATGGCTATATTCTTTTTTATCATAGGTTTAGAGATAAAGAGGGAGATTTTAGTAGGGGAACTCTCAAATATAAAAGTAGCAATATTACCAATTCTTTCAGCTATAGGTGGTATGGTTTTACCAGCTCTTATATATAGTGCTATAAACTATGGTAGTGATGGTGCAGTTGGTTGGGGTATCCCTATGGCTACAGATATAGCTTTTGCCATTAGTGCTTTGGTTTTGTTAGGCAATCGTGTATCACCAGCACTTGTAACTTTTCTTGTTGCTTTGGCTATAGTGGATGACTTGGGAGCTGTTGTTGTTATAGCTATGTTTTATACTGAGCATATACAGTATTTACCACTTGCTTTAGCTGGAGTTATGTTTCTTGTGATGGTTGGATTCAATCGTGTTGGTATCCATATGATATTACCATACTTTATAGTTGGGCTTTTTATGTGGTTTTTTATGCTTGAATCAGGTGTTCATGCTACTATCGCAGGGGTAATAGCAGCTTTAGCTATCCCATCAAAACCTAAACAAGCACCAGCAGATTTTACTCAACATACAAAAAATCTATTAGAAGAGTACGATAATTATCGAGTTTCAGATGAGCATATAATGCATGAAAAACAAAAAGCTATTCTTATAAATATAAAAGATAAAATAGATGCAGTAGGAACACCATCTGCAAGGCTAGAACATGACTTGCATCTTCCTGTTGCACTTGTTGTTATACCACTTTTTGCACTTGCTAATGCTGGTATATCTGTAGATTTTTCATCTATAGGAGAAACTATAACAACACCTATATCTTTAGGGATTATATTTGGTTTGATAATTGGTAAAGTTGTGGGAATTGCTGGTGTTGCATATCTTGCTATAAAACTAGGTATCGCAAAATTACCAGAGGGTAGCACTATGAATCAAGTTTTTGGTATCGGTTTTTTAGGTGGCATCGGTTTTACTATGTCTATATTTGTAGCTGATTTAGCATTTTTAGGAGATGCAGATATGATTTTTCAAGCAAAAGTCGGGATACTTTCAGCTTCACTTTTTTCAGGACTTTTTGGATTTTTATGGTTGAAGTATGTAGCTAAAAAGGCTTAAAGAGTGAAAAGTTACAAGTATATTTGGTTTTTATTTTCAAGAGAAGTATTTTAGTGTTTGCTTTATCTTATGATACTAAGAGAGTTTTATCTTTAGCTATACCAGCTGCATTAAAACATCTTGTAGATATCCTTCAGGTTCTTATCGATATGGTTATGGTTGGGATGGTTAGTGTCTCAGCTTTAGCTGCTGTTGGTATGAGTATGCAGTTTATGATGGTTGTTAATGTTTTGATGACTTTGTATGTTGTTGGTGGCAATGCACTAATATCTCGGTTTATAGGGCAAGGTAGAAAAAAAAGGGCTTCTGCATTGCTTTATTCCCTTATCATTTTAGCTTCTATTTTGTCTATCGTTGTTACTTTCTTTGGATATTTTGGAAGTGAAACTATGTTTTCATTGATGGGAGCTTCTTATGATGTTGTAGTTCAAGGTAGTATGTATTTTAAGATACTATCTTTAGGTATAGTTGTTATATTTTTAGATACTTTACTTTATAATGCTTTATCTGCTTCAGGTGATACAAAAAGTTCTTTATATATTAAGTTATCTTCAGCTGGTGTTAATGCATCTTTAAATTATATTTTTATATTTGGTCATTTTGGGATTGAGGCTATGGGGATAGCTGGTGCTGGTTATGCTACTATAATTGCATATGCCTTTAATGTTATAGCCTATATAGTTTTATTAAAAACAAAAGATTCAAAGTTACATATTGTCCCAATTATAAGGACAAAAGATATAAAAAGAGTGTTAAAAGTTGGTTGGAGTGGTGCATTGGACAGAGGTATATCTAGTTTGAGCTTTTTAGTTTTTGTTTCTATTATATCTGCTTATGGCACTACACAATTAGCTGGTTATCAGGTTGGTCTTCGTATAGAGGGTATAGCTTTTATGCCAGGGTTTGGGTTTTCCATAGCTGCTATGGCTTTGGTTGGACAAAATTTAGGTGCAAAAAATCCAGAACAAGCATTTAAGATGGGTGTTATAAGTGGTAGGATAGCTTATATCTTTATGGGTAGTATAGGTGCAGTTTTAATACTTTTTCCAGAGTTTTTAGTAAGTTTTTTTACAAAAGATGAGGTTACTATAAGTATAGCTTCTTCTTATCTTATACTTGTAGGTTTAGCACAAATTCCACTCGCTATAATGTTTGTATATGCTGGAGCATTAAGAGGGGCAGGTGCAACAAAAACAACTTTAAAGATAAACCTTTTTTCTTTATGGTTTTTTAGAGTTATTCCATCTTTTATAGCATACAAATTAGGATATTCTGTTGTGATTATTTTTATAATTATGAATATTGAAACACTTATAAAAGGTATCATATATTGGTATGTGTACAATAAAAAGAATTGGTTATATATAAAAATTTAGGATTAAGATGGTAAAATATCACAAAATAAAAAGTGGAGATAAAATGAATATTCAAAACAAAATAAAAGTTAGAACATTATTGTTGAGTATTATCGTTTTATTTGTTTACTGGATAGTCGGATATATCTACTTGACAGATGAATTTAAAAACTCTTTAGATAGACAATTTCAATCGTTAAAAGAGTCTGCATATACTATGTTTGATTTTGAATTAAATCAAGAAAAAGAACATTTAAGTGATAAACTAGATGAGTTTTTAGCTCTTTCAGATATAAAAAAATCGATACAAGATAAAGATATAAAGTCTATTAATTTCATTATAAGTAAAAATTATTCTAAAATAATTATGATGGATAGATTTATATATGATATTGTTATATATTCAAAAAATAATAAATCAATATATCACATAAATAAAGATAAAGATATTGTATCTAAAAATGAAAATATTAAAAATACACTAACGGGTGGATTTAAACTTAGTGGTTCGATAATGTTGTATGGTCTAAAAAGACCAGTATATTTAGATAAAAAAATTATTGGATTTGTAGAGATACTAGTTGAAGCAAAAAAAATTATACGAAATTTAAATCTCCTTTTAAATATAAAGACGGCTATTATACTAGATAAAAATATTTCTTCATCTGATATAAAGCTTTTAGAGTCTAGTGATATGTTAAAGTATTATTTTGAAGCTAAAAAATCTGATGAGTTTAAGTTTTTTAAAGTAGATATGAATAAACGATTATTGGGTTACGATAAAAAAACAGTTGGATATCTAGTTATTGGTTACGATATGTCTAAATTAGTAGAAAAAAGTCAAGATTTTATTTATAAAATGTTTTGGATTGGTATCGTTATAATTGTATGTATTATTTTTATAATATATACTGGCTTTAAGTCTTTATTGAAACATACAACAAAAGAATCTTATACAGATAAATTAACAGGTTTAAACAATAGAGATTCATTACACCATGATTTAAGTAAAAATGAAAGCAATATACTTATCTTGACAAATATAAAAGAGTTTAGTTTATTGAATCAATATTATGGACTTGAAGTTGCAAATGAAGTATTGAAACAAGTTGGTATTGGTTTTAAAGAGTTTGGTAAAAAACATAATATGGGTGTATATAGAATATCTGCTGATGAATATGTTCTTTTAAGTAATGATAACCGTCTAGGTGTAGTTGAATGTGGTGATATCTTAGATGAATTAAATGATAAAATCAGTTCTATGGAAATAAGAGTAGGGGAAAATGATGAAACATTAAGAGTTGAAGTGTATTCTGGTGTATCGTTTAATGGTAAATTACTTTTGGAAGAAGCACAAGTTGCACTAAGAGAAGCAAAGATTAAGGGTTTATCCTACTTGGCTTATGCTCAAAACCTTGATAATAAAGTGGATACAAAAGTTATTTTAGATGTTAAAAAGATTATAAAACATGCGATTGAAAATAAAAATATTATACCATTTTTTCAACCTATAACAGATAGATATGGGGAGTTTATAAAGTATGAAGCTTTAGTTAGAATACTCGATTTTGAAGATGGAAATGAAAAGATTTTATATCCTGATCAGTTTTTACCTATAGCTATAAGAAGTGGTTTATATGTTGAGTTAGCTAAAGAGATGCTTTTTCGTTCTTTAACATTTTTTAAAGATAGAGATGAAAAGATATCTGTAAACTTTTTACCAAATGATTTTTATAATCATGATATTATGGAAAGATTTATAGGTCTTGTTCAAATGTATAAACATCCTGAAAGAATAGTTGTAGAGATAACAGAACAAGAAGGTATTGGTGATTTTGATAGACTCTTCAAAATTGTTAGAAAACTTAGAAAATTAGGTGTTATGATAGCTATAGATGATTTTGGTAGTGGTTATGCAAACTATGTTCATATACTTCAAATAAAACCAGATTA
>JAMOQV010000134.1 GCA_027068615.1 Helicobacteraceae bacterium
TCTCTTGTCATTGGACCTGTTGTATCTTGAGAACCAACAGTTGTAGCAATAGGTTCACAGTAAACACCTGGTTTAACACCCTCTATACCACAAGCTTTACCAACCATTTTTTGAGCAAGAGTATAACCTTTACCATCATCTTCAGGTTGAGAAGGTGTCATAAATAGCTTACTTGGCTCAAGATTTAATGCTTCTCTAGCTTTTGCAGTTAGACCTTTACCTATGATAAGTGGGATACGACCCCCTGCTCTCATCTCATCTGGAAGTGTATTTGGAGCTAATTCAAATGTAGAAACAACTTCCCCATTTTTTATAATTTCACCGTCAAAAGGCTTAACTGTAATAACATCACCAGTTTCAAGTGCATCAACAGGTGCTTCGATAGGTAAACAACCACTATCTTCAGCAGTGTTAAAGAAGATTGGAGCGATGATAGAACCTATAACTACCCCACCAGTTCTTTTGTTTGGAACACCTGGAATATCTCTACCCATATGCCATTGAACAGAGTTGATACCTGATTTTCTTGATGAACCAGTACCTACAACATCACCAACATAAGCAAGTGGATGACCCTTTTCTTTTAACTTTTTCATAGTATCTAGTGGATTATCCATTCTATTTACTAACATTGAGTTTGCATGTAGAGGGATATCTGCACGAGTAAATGCTTCACCAGCAGGACTTAAATCATCTGTATTTGTTTCACCTGGAATTTTGTAAACTGTTAAAGTTATCTCTTTTTCAAGTTCTGGTTTGTTTGTAAACCATTCACCATTTGCCCAAGATTCTATAACTTGCTTAGCAAAAGGGTTTCCGTGTTCCATAAGCTCTTTTACAACTTCAAAATCACCATAAACTAAGATAGTATTTTTAAGTTGGTCTGCTGATTCTTGAGCGATAGCTACATTATTGTTTCTTAAACCATCGATTAATGGACCAACATTAAAACCACCAAGCATTGCACCTAGTAATTTTACTGCTTCTATTCTATCTATAACATGGGAATGTGCATCTTCATGAACGATAGCATTTAAAAAAGCTGCTTTTACATAAGCTGCATCATCAACACCAGCTGGAATATGATTTTTTAATAAATCTAGTAAATACTCCTCATTTTCAACTTTATCTGCTTTAAGTAATTCAACAAGTTCTGCAACTTGACTTGCAGTAAGTGGTAGTGGTGGAACACCAAGTTTAGCTCTCTCTTGAGTATGAGCTTTGTATTCTTCTACTAATGCCATATATTTAATCCTGTATTTAAAATTTAGCAAGATTATATCTAAAGATTTGTAATCATTTTCAGTAGTGTTACTTATATATACAGTATAATTTTATTTTTTATACTATATGTATATATTTGTAACATAGTTAAAGTATTTCTCTAACCCCTTTAGCATTTGGAGCAGATAATACCCCTTGATGTTCTAACTGCTCTATAACTCTAGCTGAACGATTATAGCCGATTTGAAGTTTTCTTTGCAAGTAAGATATTGATGTTTTTTTATCGTTTAAAATCACTTGTTTAGCTTGTTCATACAACTCATCTAACTCTTCATTTTCCATTTTATTTGAAGATGTAGCTTCACTTTCTTCAACTAAAAAACTTTTATCATAGTTTGGTTCTCTTTGAGATTTTATGAAATCAACTATATCATCTATCTCCTCTTCCGTTGCCCATGGAGCATGAAGTCTCACTAATCCTGTCGCACCAGGAGGAGTAAAAAGCATATCCCCACGACCTAAAAGAGACTCTGCACCCATCTGATCAAGTATGATTTTAGAATCTATCTTTTGCCCTACTCTATATGAAACACGAGATGGTAGGTTAGCTTTTATAAGTCCAGTTACAACATCAACACTAGGTCTTTGAGTAGCTACAATAAGGTGGATACCACAAGCACGAGATTTTTGAGCAAGTCTTGCTATAGATATCTCAACATCTTTCCCACTTGTCATCATAAGGTCTGATAGTTCATCTATGATAACTACTATATAAGGAAAATTCTCCCCACCCTCTTTTTTAACTTTTGCATTATAGTTTTCTATATTTTTAGTTCTACTTTCTGCCATAAGTTCATATCGTCTTTCCATCTCATTTACCATATTGTTAAGTGCGACTATGGCTTGTTTTGGTTTTGTGATAACTGGAGTAAGTAGATGTGGGATATCGTTATATATAGAAAACTCTAGCATCTTAGGGTCTATCATAAGAAGTCTAAGTTGGTCTGGCGAGTTTTTATATAAAAGTGAAAGTATCATAGCATTTATACCAACACTTTTACCACTACCTGTTGTTCCTGCTATAAGTAGGTGTGGTAATTTTTTTAAGTCTGTTATAAATGGTTTTCCAACTATATCTTTTCCTAAAGCCATAGTAAGCGGAGAAGATGCTTCTTTGAAAAGTTTTGAATCAAGTAACTCTCTTAGATATATAGTTTCAACTTCATCATTTGGTATCTCAATACCAACTACATCTTTACCAGGGATTGGAGCTTGGATACGAATAGTCTCTGCTGAAAGTGCCATAGCCAAATCATCTTGAAGATTTAAAATTTTACTTACTTTTACATTTGCAGCTGGTTTAAACTCAAAAGTTGAAACAACTGGTCCAGCATAAGTACGAACTACATCACCATCTATTTTGAAATGAGCTAATTTATCTATAAGATACTCTATCTTTTCATCTAATTCACTCTCATCAACTGATATTTCTTTTACAATTGGCTTTTGCAAAAATTCTATTGATGGCAATTTAAAGTTTATAGGTTTTTCAACTTTTCCTTTTTCTATATTTTCTAATAACTTTGTATTTTCTTCTAACTCTTTTACTTTAAGAACTGTTTTTTGTTCATCTTTTTGTTTCTCTTTTTTAATTGTTGTTTCTTTAACTACCTTTTCAATAGGTTTTTCATCAATGATTTCATTTTCTTTCTCTTCCTCTTTAAAATCTTCTTCTAATTTTTCTACTAATTTTTTAGAATCTTTTTTTCTAAGATAAGCAGGTTTATCTATGTCATCTTCTTCAAAATCCATTTCATTTATAGTTTCTGTTTCTATATTTTTAGATTTTGAATGTTTTTTTCTTATAATTTTTACTTCAGGTTCATCTTCTTCTGTTAGTTCTACATTATCATCAACAATTTTTTCCTCTCTTTGAGGTTCTTCTTCAATCTCAATATCTTTTTCAGCTATATCTTTTTGTTTGTTTATAAACTTATTTTTAATAATATTTATAATATCTGTAGTACTTTTATCTATAATAATTAAAGCAGATATCGATGTTATAATTGCCCAAAATATCCATAAGCCAAAAATCCCGACAAATGGAGATAAATAATTAACAAATATACCAGCTAATTCACCTTTAAATTCATTAGTTATAATTAAAGATTGTGCCAATAATATAGAAAATGTCATTAACAATGAAGCTATAACAAGTTCAGCTCTTCTGAAAGTAAATGTAAGGTTCTTATATAAAAAGTATAATGGAACTAAAAGTAAAAATAAATTTATATATGAAAGATACCCAAAGTATTTATTATTATATTTTGCAAATATAGCACCATAACTACCAATAATCTGACTCTCACCAAAAACTGTAGCAAAACCTAGATATATTAAAATCCCAAAAACTATGATAAATATAGTATCTTTCAAACTAAAAACCTTTCAAATTGTAATTATGAAGTATAACCAAATAAAAATCAAAACTATGATTTTTATGGCATTTTGTAATATTTTATAAATAATTTACTAAACTTAGTTTAGAAACTTTACCAACCGTTGATAACATAGCTTCATAATTTAGATTTAACTTATTTAATGTCAGTGATGCTTCTGCCAAATCAGTATCTATAACAGAAGAACGAAGAGTCATAGTACTAAGTTCTAATGTTTCAGTTCTTTCTAAAGATGTTTCCAAAATTTTAGAATTTGCTCCAACAGTTGTATGAACATCATTTATATGATCTTCAAGATTTGTAATCATCTCTATAGCATTTTGAATACCAACATTTCTTGATTCACCCTTTTTTCCATCTGGATATAGTTTATGTGCTTCAACAGCTTTTATAGCATCATCTATTGTTTTAAAAAAATCTGTTTTGGCATCCCGTACTGTTATACCGTCATTTGAATTAAATGTCATAACAGAAGCATCTTTTGAAAAATCTCCACTATTGACATCATATAATGCTAAAGAAGCTTTTGTATCAGAATTTATTCTATCTTCAAATTCAAGTTTACCATCATAAGTTATATTTGTTCCCCCAACATATTTAGAATCTTTAATAGCTTGATCATAATCATCTGCTGTATCTGTAGCTGGTAGATTATTTGTTATATTCATATTTATAACATCCATAAGTTGTTGATAAGTCATCTCATCTGCATCAACGGCAGCTCTTGGATCATTCATATTATATATAGTATATGTTCCATCATTATAATTACCATCTCCATCTGTATCTAAAGAAAAGGTAGAACCACCATTGTCGGAACTTTTTAAATCTATTTGAACATCATAAGTATTTCCTGCTATATTATTACCTACTAGTCTAAAAGATGTTCCATCAAGTGTTTTATCTGTTCCTTGCGATAAGTCAGCTACTTCAGATAATTTTGTTGATGAAGATATAAATGAATTATCATTTTTTAAAACCTGAGTTACATTTGAAGTTAATTTTGATCCATCTTTTGTAAAATAAGTATTATCATAATTAAGTGCATCCAATTTTTGATTTGCATCACTAGAAGCATAAGGTGAGACAACAAACTCTTTTACATATAAGTTTGAATTATTAGCATTGCTTGTTCCTGCTATAATTTTATCAAAATCTGTTTCACCATCATCAAGATTTGTTATTTTTCCAGCATCTGCTCCATATTCTGCATCAAAAATATCTGCATCATCATTTCCGTCATCTTGATCAAAGTCTGTTGCACCAACCATATTGAATTCTAATTTAGAAGAACCATCAAATTTATCTTCTACTAGTATCTGCCCTTGAGAGTTCATTGTAACATTTACCAAATCAACATCTGGTGTATTTCCATAAGCTTTACCAATCTCATCTAATAAATTTTGAATACTTTGGTCATCTTTCATTTTTATATGTTTATTAAAAGTGCTTCCATCACTTTTTATACCTCTTAAATAAAAATGATGTTTTAAATTATCTTCATCTATATCATTATCAGAATCACCCATTAAATCTCTAATAGTATCGTCTGGAGTTATATTTTTATCTTCACCATCTTTTTTAGAATCAGAATCTGTATAATCAGGATACTTTGCAGATAAGTTTTTTTGAATAATATTTGATGTTACTTCTCTATTTACTCTTGATTCTTCTCCTAAAAAAACTTTCATCCCACTAACATTATAGTCTTGTCTAACTCCAGAACTGACTAATGCACTCATTTTACCATCATTTCCCATATAAGTACCATCATCAGTTATAGGTTTTGTACCTATTTTAGAACCTGAAAAAAGATATTCTCCACCTATAGATGTATTTGCCAAATTTTTAAAATGATTTTCTAATCCTCTTAAATCTTTTGCTATAGCATCTAGAGATATATCACTATTTGAATCATTTGCAGCGTTTATAAGTAATGTTTTAGTTTCACTTAATGAATTTGAAAAATCATTTAAAACAGTATCAGATTGATTTGAAAACTTATAACCACTCTCTGTACTAGACTTAATTTGATTTAGTGTTACTAATTCATTATCTAATCTCATTGTTTCAGCAAATGTTCTAACATCATCTTTTGCATATTTAATTTTTATACCAGATGATATCTGTCTATTTACATCAAAAAGATTATTTGATATATTGTTATTATTATCTTTATATAAAAGATCATAATACATACTAGATGTAACTCTCACAATAAGCCTCCTAAAAAGATACAATCTTTTACTTTATATTTTATACAAAGCAATAAAGATTCCATTTATTTGAGAACATATCGACCAAATATTATTTACTTTTAAGTAAGAACTTACTATCATTGCATATACAAGC
>JAMOQV010000135.1 GCA_027068615.1 Helicobacteraceae bacterium
GACAATTCTCAACCCATCTCTCTTTTGTATGAAGTGGTAACATAGCTGGATATAACTCAGTTACTTTATGTCCAACTTCTTCTGATAGTTTATATCCATCTCCCTCAGCTCCTAAAGTGGAAAATCCAAGACCACCAGTTGCTAAGATTACATTTTTAGTTTTGTATCTATTGTCTTGTGTTTTTACACCTACTATAGTATTATCCTCTTTTAGTAGTTGTATAACTTTTTGAGAACATTTTAACTCTATATTTAACTCTTGCATCTTTTTTTCCAATGCAGATACGATAGTTTTTGAATTATGAGATGTTGGAAATACTCTAAATCCATCAGGTGCATGAGTATCTACACCTATACTTTTTAAAAACTCTATAAGTTGGTTATTATCAAAAGAGTTTAATGCATCTTGCATAAATCTGCCATTTTTACCAAAACGGCTCATAAACTCTTCATTTGAAAGGGTATTTGTAATATTGCATTTACCACCACCTGTTGCTTTAAGTTTAGAAGCTATTGTTGGTAGTTTTTCAAGTAGCAACACTTTTTTAGCGTTTTGTCCAGCAGTTATAGCACTCATAATACCACCAGCACCAGAACCAATTACTATTAAGTCATAAATCATTTTAGGATTATAGTATAATAATTTTATGAAAACATTATATGGCGATAGAAAAAAATGTTATAAGTGTTATAGACCTATGAGTTCTTGTATGTGTGGATATATAAAACCATTTGATACAGATACAAAGTTTATAATCCTTATGCATCCAAAAGAGTTCAAAAAAGTAAAAAACAACACAGGGCATTTTACACACCAAAGTTTGAAAAATTCAGAGCTTTTTATAGGGGTTGATTTTTCAGATAACAAAAGAATAAATGAGATAATAAAAACACACCAAAGTTATATACTTTTTCCTAGTGAAGATGCTATCAACTTAAGCAACACAACAAAAGAGAAGATAAAAATCTCAGATGAAAAAAGTATAGCTGTATTTATCATAGATTCTACTTGGGCTTGTACTAAAAAGATGTTTACACAAAGTAAAAACTTACAAAAGTTAAAACATATAAGTTTTGAAACAAAAAGAGTTTCTCAATACCAAATAAAACAACAACCACAAGATAATTATCTCTCAACCATAGAATCAACATTGGTTGTTTTAGAAGAGTTAAATTATCTAAATATAGAAGAGATAAAACAGGAAAATTTAGATAGTTTTCTAAATCCATTTATAAATATGATAAAATACCAACAAAGGTTAATACAAAACCCTTTAAGTAATGCTGTTAGATTTAAACCAAAAAATAAAAGTTAGTAAATTATGAAGTTAGAAACATATCTTTTTAGTGATGGTAGTTGGGATAGAGAGTTAGATTTTAGTCTGGATTCTAAATCAACATTGGTATTTGTATTTGGAAGTATCCATATAGATGATATACAAACTGGTTTGGATGATATTTTTAACTCGTTTAAAAAGGCTACAATAGTTGGCTGTTCAACCGCGGGTGAGATATATAATACAGAAGTATTTGATAATTCAATTAGCATATCTGTTATAAAACTTGAAAAAAGTAGATTTAAAGTTATATCTAAAAAAGCAAAAGAAGATTATTCGTATGAATTAGGAAAAGAGATAGTTCATGAGCTAATTGAGGATGATTTAAAATCTATTTTTATTTTATCTAATGTTTTAAGTATAAATGGTTCAGAACTTACTAAGGGTATAAATGTAAATTTACCAGATAGTTGTTCTGTAAGTGGTGGTTTGGCTGGTAACGGAGTAGAATTTAACAGGACTTGGATTATTGTTGATGGTAAACTAGTTGAAGACTATATTTGTGCTGTTGGTTTATATGGTGATTCTTTACATATAGAGTACGGTTGTAAATGTGGATGGAGAAGATTTGGTATAGACAGAAAAGTAACACACTCTTGCGATAATGTTTTATACACTCTAAACAATAAACCAGCATTGGAAATTTATAAAAGATTTTTAGGTGAAAAAGCTAAGTCTTTGCCATCATCTGCACTTAATTTTCCAATTATGCTTATAGAAGAGGGGTTTTTAGAACCAAAATTTAGAGCAGTAAAAGCTGTAGATGAGGTTAGTAATTCTATAACTTTGGCTGGAAATATACCTCAAAACTCTTTAGTCTCTTTTGCTGTTGCTAATTTTGATGATATTATAGATGGTGCTCAAATAGCAGCTGAAGAGTTATGTAATGATTTGCAAAATGATAAAGAGGCACTATGTATAGGTATAAGTTGTGTAGCTAGAAGGGTTGTTTTAAAACAACATATTGAGGATGAGTTGGAAGTAGTTGTAGATACCATGGGAGATAAAGTGTCTATGGTTGGTTTTTATTCGTATGGTGAATTTTCCAAATCAAAATCTGGAAATTGTAGTTTTCATAATCAAACTATGACATTAACACTTATATATGAATCTTAAAAGGATTAAAAAATGACAATAACAAATAAATTATTAAAAAGACAACTTAAAAAAGCTGGTATTAAGCTTGGAACTGCACCAGATAAAGAATCTTTTGAAAAGTTTTTAAGTTTGGTTGAAAATTCATATACTGAAAATAATGATACAAGACGGATGATGGAGTATTCATTGGATATATTTTCTCAAGAGATGAGAGAAGCTGTAGATGAGTTAGAAGTTGCTCATAAAGAGGTTGAGAAGAAAGATAAGCTTATGTTTCAACAATCCCGTTTTGCACAGATGGGTGAGATGATAAGTATGATAGCTCATCAATGGAGACAACCTTTAAACTTTATAGGTACTACAACAGCTGCTATACAGTTTGATATATTTTTTAATAAACTAGATAAAGATGAACTTTTAAAACATACAGACAATATTGCAAAACAATCTCAATACTTAAGTGATACGATAGATGACTTTAGAAACTTTTTTAGAAATGATACAGGTGTTGAGGATATATCTTATAGTGAATTAATAGATAGTGTTTTAAATATTATAGGGGAATCTATAGAATCAAAAGGTATAACCATTATAAAGGATTTAAAATCTAAAAATACTTTTACGACATATTCAAATGAATTGAAACATGTTATTATAAATATTATTAAAAATGCAGAAGATATTCTTTTAGAAAATAAAGTTCAAAATCCATATATAAAGATAACAACTTATGATGAAGAGTTGCATAGTATATTGGCTATTAGTGATAATGGTGGTGGGATTTCTGAAGATGTTATGGAAAAGATTTTTGATCCATACTTTTCAACAAAAACAAAGAAAAATGGTACAGGTTTAGGACTTTATATGAGTAAAATAATAGTTGAGGAACATTGTACTGGTTCTCTTCAAGTTGGAAATACAAAAGATGGAGCAGAGTTTAAAATTTTACTTAAATATAATGCCCAAATATAGGGCAAATAATCAAAAACTTAGCCTTAGCTAAGTTGAAAGTTAAACATTATAGAACCAAGGCGAACCATATTTGAGCCACACTCTATTGCTAGTTCAAAATCTGAACTCATACCCATCGAACAGATAGTAGCATCTTCTAACTCTTTATAAATGTTATGAGTTATCTCAAAACTTTTTCTTACTAACTCTTTATCTTCAGATTTTGCACCGATACACATTACACCTTTTAGGTTTATAGCTGGACACTCTTTTTTTATAGTGTTATAAATCTCTTTTGCATCTTCTGGTGATACACCGTGTTTTGTATCTTCATAAGCTGAGTTGATTTGAAGTAGGGCATCTAATGTTGTGTTTTTTGCTTCACATTTTTTTTGTATCTCTTTTGCCAACTCTAGTGAATCAAGGGAATGAAATAGAGTAGGGTTTAAGTCTAGTAGGTTGTTAATCTTGTTTTTTTGTAAGTTTCCAACAAAATGCCACTCTAAGGGTAACTCTTCTAACTCAGATGATTTTGTTTTTAAGTCTTGCACTTTGTTTTCGCCAAATGCTCTTTGACCAATGTTATATAGGTTTTTTATCTCATCACTTGTTGAGTATTTGCTAATTGCTACTATCTTTACTATGTGATGAGCATTTACTTTTAGTCTTGCACTTTCAACTCTTCTTATCACATCATCTATATATATTTTGTACTCTGTTTCAGTCATTTTTAGCCTTAATTAAATTGTTATGATAATTATAGCAAATTTGGTATAATACTGAAAAAAATTAAAGAGAATTGATTATGAACTTTATACAAACTCGTGGATGCGATGCAAACAAACCTGAAACTGTAACTTTTTCTGAAGCTATTTTAAGCCCGATAGCTTCTTTTGGTGGGCTTTATGTGCCTGAGACTTTACCAGAGTTAGGGTTAGAGTTTTTAAACAAACATTTAAACTCATCATATAAAGAATTAGCATCAGATATGCTTAGCCGTTTTGAGATAGATATAGACAATGAAACTATACAAAAAGCACTAGATTTATACGATAAATTTGATGATGCTAAAAACCCTGTTCCAGTTGTAAAAGTAAAAGAAAATCTATATGTGAGTGAACTTTATCATGGTCCAACTCGTGCTTTTAAAGATATGGCACTTCAACCTTTTGGTATGGTTTTATCTTCTATCGCTCAAAAAAGAGATGAAAACTATATCATCATGGCTGCAACAAGTGGCGATACTGGTCCAGCAGCACTAGAGACTTTTAAAAACCGTGCAAATGTTCAAGTAGCTTGTCTTTACCCAGATGGTGGAACAAGTGATGTTCAAAGACTTCAAATGGTAACAGAAGATGCTAAAAACTTAAAAGTTATCGGTATAAATGGTGTGTTTGATGATGCTCAAAATGCACTAAAAACACTACTAGCTTCAAAAGAGTTCAACGATGCCCTAAAAGAGAAAAATGTATCTCTTTCAGCTGCAAACTCTGTAAACTTTGGTCGTATTATCTTTCAAATCATCTATCATATACATTCTTACTTAGAGTTAGTTCGTCAAGATGCGATAACTATGGGTGAAAAAGTTTACTTAAATGTTCCTAGTGGAAACTTTGGTAATGCACTTGGTGGATACTATGCTTGGAAGATGGGGCTACCAGTTGAAAAAATCATCATCTCATCAAACGAGAACAATGTTTTAACAAGACTTATAAAAGAGGGTAAATACGACTTAAGAGATTCAGAAGTGGTAAGTACAACTTCACCTGCTATGGATATACTAAAATCTTCAAATGTTGAAAGAGTTTTGTTTGACCTTTTTGGAGCAGAGAGAACTAAAGAGCTTATGAATGATTTAGAAGAGAAAAAATGTTATGAGTTAACAGGTGTTGAGTTAGTAACACTTCAAAAATGTTTTGATGCAGATTTTTGTAATGGTGATGAGGGTAAAAAGTATATAAAAGAGACTTTTGAAAAAGATGGTTACCTTATGGATCCACATACTGCAACTTGTTTCAAATCGTATGAGAGTTGCTCAAAACCAGAGATAAAGTCTATAATCTACTCAACAGCAGAGTGGACAAAGTTCTCTCCAGTTATAGCAAATGCACTGACAGGTGAAGAAGATGCAAAAGATTTAGATGCACTTACTTCTATCTCAAATGTTGCAAAGCTTGATATTCCAGATATGATAAAAGGGTTATTTACAAAAGAGATAACTCAAAAAACTGTTATAGAAAAAGAGGAAATTTCTAAAGAGATTTTAAAGTTTATATAAAATTAAGAAGGGAGAGGTACATATATGATAAAAAAAACTTTACTCGTATTATTGTTATTATTGATACCCCTTTCTTTATTCTCTAAAGAGAAGTTGACTGTTGCTATTGATTATGAGTATTCTCCATTTACCTATAAAAGCTTTGAGGGAACACCTGAGGGTATTTTTGTTGATTTTTGGAAACTTTGGTCTAAAAAAAGTGGTTACGATATAGAATTCAAATTTTACAATTGGGATGATAGCATTGAAGCTGTCAAAAATGGTGAAGCTATTTTTCATTCAGGACTTACTCCTGATGAGTCTTGGATGGT
>JAMOQV010000136.1 GCA_027068615.1 Helicobacteraceae bacterium
GAGATAGTTTTTTATAGATATGATAGTGAAAAACAAGAGATAATCCAAAGATAAGAAGTTTTATAAATTTATATTGTATAATTTGCATTATAAAAAAGGATGCTGAGTTAGATATGAAAAAAACAATACAACTTTTAAAAGAACATAATGAACTAACAGTTATAGATATTGAGTTAGATATATACTTAGAAATCCCACATTTAGCTTATGCAGAGGTGAAGAAAAAAGATGGTGGTAAAGCACTTCTTTTTACTAATGTTGTAGATAAAAAAAGTGGTACTAAGTTTGATGAGCCTGTATTTATGAATGTTTTTGGTTCATACAAGAGATGTGAGCTTCTTTTTGGTCGTACTATTGAGAGTGTGGCAGATGAGATAACTAAACTTTTACATATGAAACCACCTAGTGGCTTTATGGATAAAATCTCTATGGCAAAAGACCTTTTTGCATTAAAAGATATATTTCCAAAAAGATTAAAAACTAAAGGTGCTTGTCAAGAGATAGTTTTTTCTGAAGATGATGTTGATTTGACAAAATTGCCTGTTCTTACTACTTGGGAACAAGATGGTGGACCTTTTATAACTATGGGGCAGGTTTATACTCAATCTCTTGATGGTGAGATGGTAAATCTTGGTATGTATAGACTTCAAGTTTACGATAAAAATCATCTAGGGATGCATTGGCAGATACATAAAGATTCTTCACACTTTTTTGATCAGTATCAAAAAGCTGGGAAAAAGATGCCAGTAAGTATAGCCATAGGTGGAGACCCACTTTATACTTGGTGTGCAACAGCTCCACTTCCTTATGGTGTAAATGAGCTTTTAATGTATGGGCTTATAAAAAAACAACCTGCAAGACTTGTTAAATCTTTGACTACACCTTTATATATACCTGAGGATGTTGATTATGTTATAGAGGGGTGGGTTAATCCTGATGAGATGAAGATAGAGGGTCCATTTGGTGATCATACGGGTTATTATACTTTAGAAGAGTCATATCCTGTTATGGAAGTTAGCACTATTACGATGAAAAAAGATAGAACATTTTTAGCAACAGTTGTTGGTAAGCCACCTTTGGAAGATAAGTATATGGGTTGGGCTACTGGGAAGATATTTTTCCCACTTTTAAAAACTACTGTTCCTGATTTGCTAGATTATCATATGCCTGAAAATGCTGGATTTCACAACCTTATACTAGCTAAGATGCAACCACTTTACAAAGGTCATGCAAAACAGTTTATGCATGCTTTTTGGGGAGCAGGGCAGATGAGTTTTGTAAAACATGCTGTGTTTTTAGATGAAAATGCTCCAAAGTTAGAAAACTATGAGTCTTTAGTTACTTATATACTTGATAGATTTACACCTAAGTCTATGTTTATAACAGAGGGTATTTTGGATGCACTTGATCACTCTTCACCTGAGACATTAGTTGGTGGAAAGCTAGGTATAGATGCTACAAAAGCTATAAGTGTAGAAGCTCCACAACTTTTAGGTGATGAAGAGTTACTAAAAAAAGTGCAAGAGTTAGTTCCAGATGCTATAAATCTACATCAGTTTATGAGAAGAACTAAAAATCCTATAACTGTTATATCTGTAAATAAAACTAAAAATGTAAAAGAGTATTTTGAAGCATTGGTTAGTCTTTCTCAAAATATTCGTATTGTTGTTTTTGTAGATAGTAATAAAAATGATATATATAACTCTTATATGTTAGTTTGGAGAGTTACAAATAATATAGATGCTCTTCGTGATATATTTGTATCGGGTTTAATGGTTGGTATAGATGGTACAAATAAAAATGCATTAGATGGATTTACTCGTAGATGGCCTGATGATGTTGATTGTACAGTTAGTGTTTTAGAATCTCTTAAACAAAAAGGTGTTTGGGATTTTGATGAAAAATTATTTGATAAATATCAATTATAAATAGGAAATTATTATGGAAAAAATGTGGTCAGGAAGATTTAGTAGTAGTGCTTCTTCGTTATTAGATGAGTTTAATGCTTCAATTATGTTTGATAGAAAATTATATCTTGAAGATATAGAAGGTTCTTTAGCTCATGCTAAAATGTTAAACAAACAAAGTATATTAACAGATGAAGAATATACTAAGATAGTAGATGGATTAAATCAAGTAAAAGATGAGATAGAATCTGGTAAATTTGAGTGGAATATAAGTGATGAAGATTTACATATGGGTATTGAAAAAAGACTTACTGCTATTATTGGTGATGCTGGTAAGAAACTACATACTGCAAGAAGTAGAAATGATCAAGTAGCAGTTGATTTTAGAAGATGGACATTAAAGAAAAATCTTATACTTGTTGAGTCTATAAAAAAACTTATGAATGAGATATTGGTAGTAGCTGAGAAACATACTGAAACACTTATACCAGGTATGACACATTTACAACATGCTCAACCAACTAACTTTGGTTTTCATCTTGGAGCATATCTTGCTATGTTTAAAAGAGATATAGCAAGATTTGAAGACTCTTTTAAGAGAAATAATATCTCTCCACTTGGTTGTGCAGCATTAGCTGGTACTCCACATAATGTAGATAGAGAATTTACAGCTGAATTATTAGGTTTTGATAGTGTTAGTGTAAACTGTTTAGATACTGTAAGTGATAGAGATTTTGCACTTGAAATTTTGTTCAATATCTCAACTATGATGATGCATATTTCTCGTTTAAGTGAAGAGTTAATTATGTGGTCTTCTTATGAGTTTGGTTTTGTAGAACTAAGTGACGAATATTCAACAGGAAGTTCGATTATGCCACAAAAAAAGAATCCTGATGTTCCTGAACTTTTAAGAGGAAAAACAGGTCGTGTTTATGGTTCACTTATAGGACTTTTAACAGTTATGAAAGGTTTACCATTAGCATACAATAAAGATACTCAAGAGGACAAAGAGGGTGTTTTTGATGCAGTTGAAACTGCTGAGATTTCACTTGAAATTCTTAAAGAAGCTATCAAAACAATGGAAGTAAAACCTCAAAATATGGAAAAAGCTTGTGCTATAGGACATCTTAGTGCAACTGATTTAGCTGACTATTTAGTTGAAAAATGTAATATTCCATTTAGAGAAGCTCACTTTATAACAGGTCGTGCAGTTGCAAAAGGTGAAGAGATAGGTGTAGATATAAGTGAGATGGAGTTTAAATACTTTAAAGAGATAGATGATAGAATAGATGAAGATTTAATGCCATATTTGAACCTAAAACATTCTATGAATGCAAGAACATCACAGGGTGGAACGGCAACTATTAGAACAAAAGAACAGTTGGATTATTTTAAAGATTTTTTAGGAATGTAATGAAGATATAGTTCAAATTGAACTATATCTTGAAGTTATTTAAATTTCTTAACAAGTAATATTCCTATAGTCACAACAGCCAATATAGCACCAATACTTAATGCTATAAATGTTGTTGTAACTGGTTCTTCAAAGTTAGGCACTTAAAACCTCTGAACATCTTTTACAAGTTGTCTCTTCACTCTCAGAGTTAAATTTCCAACATCTTGGACATTTTGCATCTTTGGCTTTGTATATGATAAACTCATCCCCATCAACTTCAAACTTACCTAACTCTTCAGATGCCTTTTTATCACTTACACCTGAAACAACAAACCAATCTTCAGCTTCTGTTGCATCCATAGCTAAAACTTTTGTTGAGTTTGTATAGATAACTAACTCTAGTGTAGCTTTGATAGTTTTTTCTTTTTTAAGTCCATCTATCACACTACCAAATGCAAATCTAGCTTTTTTCATATACTCATCATCAAATGAACTCTCAACCTCTGCCATAGGTGTATAAGTAAAGTCAAATATATCTTTACAATCACCTTTTAGTATAGCTGGTGCATTTTCAACTATCTCATCACAAGTATATGTAAGTATCGGTGCCATGATAGTTAGTAGTTGTTTAGCTATCATAACCATAGCACTTTGAGATGCAGTTCTATGAGTTGAGTTTTTAGCGTCACAATAAAGTCTGTCTTTTGTTATATCCATATAGATACCACTTAATTCATTTGCTATAAAGTTGTTAAGTGTATTCATACCATTTACATAGTCATAACTCTCAAATGAGTTATGAACTTCATCAAAAACAGTTTTTGCTTTGCTTAGTATCCAAGTATCAAGCTCACTCATCTCTTCAACTGGTGTTAAAGTATCTAAGTCATTGATATTTGCAAGTAAAAATCTAAAAGTATTTCTTAGTTTTCTGTAACTCTCAGCAGTTTGTTTTAAGATGCCATCAGAGATTTTTAGATCCCCTTGATAGTCTGATGATGCTACCCAAAGGCGAAGTATCTCTGAACCGTATTGTTTTAAAATCTTTTCAGGTGCTATAACATTACCTTTTGATTTACTCATCTTCTCACCTTTGGCATCAACTGTGAAACCATGAGTAAGAACTGCTTTATAAGGTGCTTTATGCTCAACTGCACAACTTAAAAACATAGATGACTGAAACCAACCACGGTGTTGGTCACTTCCCTCTAAGTAAAGGTCTGCTTGATACTCTCCTGCATCGTAGTTGCGAGATTTTAAAACACTGTACCAAGTTGAACCACTATCAAACCAAACATCAAGTATATCTGTTACTTTTTCTAGTTTGTCTGCATCGTAACCACTACCAGGGTAGAGAAGTTCAGATATACTCATACTATACCAAGCATCACTTCCTTGCATCTCAAATACCATAGCGATATAGTTTAAAACTTTTTCATCTAAGATAACTTCACCTGTTTCTTTGTTTCTAAAAAATGCGATAGGCACACCCCAGTCTCTTTGACGAGATATACACCAATCTGGTCTGTTTTCAACCATAGAAGTTAGACGATTTTTACCAGTTTTTGGAAAAAATAGAGTCTTTTCAACTTCATCCATAGCGATATTTCTAAGTGTTTTATCTTCGTTTTGTGGTTTTTCATCTACACTTATAAACCATTGTTTAGTTGCTCTAAATATAAGAGGTGTATGGCTTCTCCAACAGTGTGGATAAGAGTGTATAAACTTGTCTTCTTTTAAAAGTGCATCTCCTAAAAGTTCTAAAATCTCATCATTACATTTAAAGATAAGTTTTCCAACAAAATTCTCAGGGTTTGGAAGTAGTTTTTCACGAATTATAGTTTCATCATAACAACCAGTCTCATCAACAGGCATTATAACTTCTAAATCATACTTAAGACCAACTCTATAGTCATCCTCACCATGTCCAGGGGCAGTGTGAACTCCACCTGTACCACTATCCATAAGAACATGGTCACCTAGAACTATCTTAGACTCTCTACCATTTAGTGGATTTATAGCTACTTGATTTTCAAACACTTTAGAGTCTATATCTTTTGCTATCTCACCTTTTACAATACCACTCTCTTTTAGTGATTTAAAAAGTGCTTTTGCTACAATGTAACCATCAGTTGTAAGAACATACTTTTCCTCTGGGTGTAGAGATATACCAGTATTTGCTGGAAGTGTCCACGGTGTAGTTGTCCAGATAACTAAAGATGCTTTACCATCAAGTGATGCTTTTGCTTTTGCTTCATCACTTAGTTCAAATGCTACATATATAGAGTGTGATTCTTTGTCTTCATACTCAACTTCAGCTTCTGCAAGTGCAGTTCTCTCAGCCCAAGACCAATAAACAGGTTTACTTCTTTCAACTAAAAGACCTTTTTTAGCAACATTACAAAGTGTACGGTAGATATTTGCTTCAAATTTGAAGTCCATAGTTACATAAGGATTTTCCCAATCAGCTAAAATACCTAACTGTTTAAACTCCTCTTTTTGGATATCTACAAATTTTTTAGCATGGTCACGACAAAGTTGTCTTACTTTTGAAACCTCTAGCTCCTCTTTTTTCTTTTTACCACCAAGTTTTTTCTCAACTT
>JAMOQV010000137.1 GCA_027068615.1 Helicobacteraceae bacterium
AAAACCTCGTGTAGCTGTATTTTCATCTGGTGCTGAGTTAAAGATGCATTTTGAGAGTGTTGAGGAGTATCAACTTTATAACACAAACAGTCCAACAACCCTATCAAGAGCAAAAGAGTTAGGTTGTGAGGTTGATTTTATAGGTACGGCTCAAGATACTTTAGAAGATATAAAAGCACATATACAAAGTGCAAAAGAGGCTGATTTTATCATCACTTCTGGTGGGGTTAGTGTAGGGGATGCTGACTTTACCAAAGAAGCATTTGGAGATTATGAGATATACTTTGATAAGGTTGAGATAAAACCAGGTAAACCTACCACTTTTGGTAAGATGGGGGATACTTTAGTTTTAAATCTACCAGGAAACCCACTAGCAGCTGCACTAAACTTTGAACTTTTTGCACAAAGCATTATTTTGGCTTTAAGTGGTAGAGAAGATAAATATATAAATACTATAAAAGCTAAGATGAAAAATGATTATAAATTTAGAAGTGGTAGAAGAAGTTTAATCCCAGGGTATTTTGATGGGGAATTTTTTGAGCCTTGTCCTAAGTTCGCCCCTGGGATGGTTTCACCTCTTGCTAATTCAAATGCTTATATTATGAGTGATGAGAGTTGTGGTTTTTTTAAAGAGGGCAGTGAAGTAAAAATCATCTCAACAACGTTTAATTTTACTTCAAAAAGAATTGTTGATCTTATAAGTTGTTAGTAACCTGAGTTCGACAATATAACACCCAAATATAGGGCAACTAAACGGCAATCTTTTAAAAAGTATCCTCTCAACTTAGCTAAGGCTAGGTTTTTTAGTATATTTTTTAAAATCTCACCATTTATTTACCCTATCTTTGGGCATTGTATCGTCGAACTCAGGTTAGTAGATTTTATCTACTAACAACTGAACAGATATACGAGAGTTAAATTCATTTTTAGAGACTGAATAGCTACAACTTATAAGTCCATTTTCTGGCATCTCATAAACTGTTCTAAAAGCTATAAGTTCTAAAGTTTTATCATTGTCTTTTTGTTTTATCTCAATTCTTGAGTGGGATTTATCTTTTCCCATAAGTTTTATGTTTATAACCTCTGCATCTTTTATGTAAAAAGTTGGTTTTGTATTTGCTTCCCCATAAGGTTCAAATTGTTCTAGTATATCTAAAAGTTCAAAGTCTATATCATCAGTTTTTAACATACCTAATACATCATTTTTTGGTATAAAATCTTTTTTATCTATACTTAATGCACTTTGATTTATAGCATCTCTAAACTCATCTATATCACAAGCATTTAGTCCTAATCCTGCTGCCATCTTATGACCACCAAATTTACTTAAATAAGTTTCATTTTCTTTTATAAGATTGTAGATGCTAACTTCACCGATACTTCTTGCACTACCTTTTGCTATGCCATCTTCTATACTTAAAACTATGGCAGGTTTTTCAAACTTATCAACAAGTCTTGATGCTACGATACCCACAACTCCTTCGTGCCAATCCTCTTTAGCTACTACTATAACTCTTGCATCTTCATCCACTTCATCTATAGCCTCTTTGGTTGTTTCAGCTTCTGTTTCCTTTCTATGTTCATTTAGTGAGTTTAGTATCTCAAACTGTTTATAAGCACTATGAGTATCTTGAGCTATAAAAAACTCTAAAGCTATAGAGGCATCTTCTAGTCTTCCAGCTGAATTTATACGAGGTGCTATAGCAAATGCTATATCTTCACTAGAGATGCGAGGTTTATTTAAAAAATCTCTTATGATTATAGAAGCTGGTCGAGTTGAGTTACTTATAGCTTTTAAACCCTCTTTTACAAGTGTACGATTTATATCTATAAGTGGCATTATATCAGCTATAATTGCTATACAAAGCACATCTAAAAAACTTCCCATATTTATATTTAGAGATAGCTCTTTTTTAACAAGTCCTAAAAGTAGCCATGCTACCTCTGCTCCACAAATCTCTTTAAAAGGGTAGTTGCAATCACTTAGTTTTGGATCTACTATAGCATAAGCATCTGGTAAAATCTCACTTGGTGTATGGTGATCTGTTATGATTAAGTCTATCCCTCTTTGCTTACAGATTTTACCAGCTTCTATAGCTGAGATACCATTATCCACTGTTATAATTAAGTCTGCTTCAATCCTATCTAAAATACTAGGACTAACCCCATAACCATCATTAAAACGGTTTGGTATAACAGCTTCAAGTGGATAGGGAATCTGTCTAAAAAAATCAACCATAATGGCACTAGATACAACACCATCAACATCATAATCACCAACTAAAACTATCTTTTGGTTATTTTTTATAGCTTGTGCTATCCTTTTTGCTGACTTGGTAGCATCTTTTAAAAGTGCAGGATTTGGGATATGTGAGAGTTTTTTATCTTGAGTTTCAAATCTTGATAAGAGTATATTATAAAGTTTTTGTTTTGTTAATGTTTGTAGCATAGTTTTTCATTTAATTTTATTTGATGATAATAGT
>JAMOQV010000138.1 GCA_027068615.1 Helicobacteraceae bacterium
AGGATTTGGGATATGTGAGAGTTTTTTATCTTGAGTTTCAAATCTTGATAAGAGTATATTATAAAGTTTTTGTTTTGTTAATGTTTGTAGCATAGTTTTTCATTTAATTTTATTTGATGATAATAGTGCGAGGGCTGATTAGACCCTCTTTTTACTAGTTAAGTTTTTCTACTATGAAAAACATTAAAACTAATAGCACTATTATCATTTTTGCTAACACTGTTTTACTCCTGTATTGGATTCCCACCCAACACACCCACTTTAAAATAAGCAAAAAAAAAGGTAGTTAGAAAAAATCCAACTACCTTTCAATCCAATATATCATAGTAATCAGCTATGATAAATAAAACAGTGTTTTGCAGATAAAATTATATCATACTTTTGTAAATATTATCCATCAATACTAGCTTTAACAAAAGCAAGTATTGATGGGTTTGGAGTTTGTAGTCTTGATGTAAACTCTGGATGAAACTGAACACCTAAAAACCATTTATGGTCTTTTATCTCTACTGTTTCTATAAGACCATTACTCTCACCAGTTACTATCATACCTGCATCTTCGAGTTGTTTTCTATATGCTGGATTTGCTTCGTATCTGTGGCGATGTCTTTCATATATAACTTTTTCACCATTGTATGCTTCTCTTAGGATACTTCCCTCTTTTGTATCACAAGGATACTCTCCAAGGCGAAGAGTTCCACCCATAGGGCTTGTATGAGTTCTAACCTGTGTATCTCCACTTTGATCTAAAAAGTTATCTATAAGATAGATCATAGGGTTTTTAGTGTTTTCATCAAACTCAACAGAGTTAGCATCTTCTAAACCTAAAACATTTCTAGCATACTCAACAAGTGTAAGTTGCATACCTAAACAGATACCTAGATATGGAATATTATTTATCCTTGCATACTTAATTGCCTGTATCTTACCCTCAACACCACGAGAACCAAATCCACCAGCAACCAAGATACTATCACAATCAGTTAAAAGTGCTTCAGCACCTCTTTCTTCTATATGTTCAGAATCAACCCAACATATCTCAACTCTAGTATCAAGATGAGCTCCAGAGTGTATAAGTGCTTCTGTTAATGACTTATAACTCTCTTTTAACTCAAGGTATTTTCCAACAAAACCAACTACAACTTTACCTTTTGGTTGAACTATCTTTTTAACTAAACTATCCCACTCATCCATATCTGGAACTAGTTCCCCAAGGTCTAACTCTTTTGCGATAGGTTTTAGTATATCTTGTCTTAAAAAGCTCATTGGTACATCATATATAGAGGCAGCATCTAGTGCTTCTATAACATTTTCAGCACTAACATCACAACTCATTGCTAATTTTTTCTTAAATGATTTTGGAAGACCGTTTTCACTTCTAGCGATTATCATCTGAGGAGTGATACCGATGCGACGAAGTTCTTGAACTGAGTGTTGAGTTGGTTTTGACTTTAATTCACCAGCTGCTTTTATAAACGGTATAAGTGTTACATGTATAAAGTAAGTTCCAGCTACATCCTCATCATGTTTCATCTGACGGATAGCTTCCATAAAAGGTAGTCCTTCTATATCTCCAACTGTTCCACCAAGCTCCACTACAAGTATCTCATGATCTTTTCCAGCCTCTTTGATGCGAGAAACTATCTCACCTACAATATGTGGGATAACCTGTATAGTTTGACCCAAGTACCCACCAGCTCTTTCTCTCTCTATAACACTAGAGTAAACTTGACCTGTTGTGAAGTTAGATGATTTTAAAAATGATGTATCTAAAAATCTCTCATAGTTACCTATATCTAGGTCTGTCTCAGCTCCATCTTTTGTAACAAAAACTTCACCATGTTCTAGTGGTGACATAGTCCCTGGGTCAACATTGATATATGGATCAATTTTTAGCATACCTACTTTTTTCCCTGAGTGTTTTAAAAGTGTACCAACACTAGCAGCCGTAATCCCTTTTCCAAGAGAACTTAAAACTCCCCCAGTTACAAAAATGTATTTAGTCATGCAAAAATCTCCATATAATTATTTTAATCTTGAATTATATACAACTATCGCTTAAAAAATAAGAAAAATTTTATTAAATATATGATTAAAGATACTGAGTAACACTACCTTGAATAAGGTATATTTCTCTATCTTCAAGTTTTTCTAGTAACTGCTTATTTTTTACATTTGTTGCTATTAATTTAGTGTTTATATTTTCTTTTATAAATGATAGTTTACTTAAATCAATAGATAAAAGATAATTAGCATCACTTTTTATATATACTGGTTTTAACTTTTTTATATACTCAATATTTGTATATTCAAAATCATATAGTTCTATTTGTATATTATGCTTATTGAACATACTTTTATATTTTATAGTTTCTTCTATGTGTTTTGAGGCAAATTTATCTGATATCTCTATGCTTAGGCTAAAAGGCAGATTATTATTATATTTATCTAAAATATTTTGTATTTTTGTATAGCTGTTTTTTAGTATAAGGTATTCATATGGTAATCTTAGTGAACATATAAATCCTTTTAATGTTTCATCAGGTGTTTTAAACATCATTTCCAATATGTTATCATAAAACTCCTCAACTAAATTCAATTTATAAACTATAGGCATAAATTGATTATATCTATAGATTGTATTATCTTCACTTTTTAGACTAAGGCTTAGTCTATTGTGTAAGATTTTCTTATTTTCTACATCTACTGCTTTAAAAGATATAAAATAAAAACTATTTGATGATATTGCCTTATTTATCATTTTTTCCCACTCTTTTATACTCATAATTTCATCTGTTGAATGTAATGATTTATGGTATATACCATCTATACTTAATTGTGCTTTTGTTAATGCTTCATCTGAGTATGCAAGAAGTGTACTTGGGTTTTCTTTTTTTGTATAGCTATATAGTCCTATAAAGATATTGACTAAATTATCAATATTAAATTCTTTGATAAGTAATTCTGTTTCTAACTGAATTTTTTTAGCAATACTTAAGGCTTTTTTATTTGAGTATTCAGGTAAAAAAATACAAAATTCAGAACCATTCATCCTTGCAATAATTGAGTTATCAATATCTTGTGTAGTTGTTTTACATATATTAATAAAATTTAGAAGAAATTTATCAACTTCTAAATAACCTATTTTTTTATTTGCTTTTTTTAAGTCATCTAAAGCGATTAATATATTTACTCCAAAAGTGTTGTTTTTCTTAAAGTAATTAGATAGTTTTTCTATAAAATATTCACGATTATTCATTTATATCTCCCTTTATAACTGTCTTTTGTTAAAACCTGAAGTTCCAAGTTTTGCTTCTATTTTAAAATTTTTTGCAAACTCTTTTAAGTACTTTGGTATAGCTCTACCTTTGAGTTTCATTATATCTTGAAGTAGATTATTTGCTATATCTTTTTCTTTTAATTTTTTTTCTTCAAGTAAATATCTAAAAAGTAGATGACTAAGTCTATCTAGTGATATTTTCCAAGTTGAATCTGTTTGAGTATATATCCATATACTAAAATCATAAAAGTTTTTATAAACACTTTCATTTTCATATAGCATTGGTAAAGTATGTTTAAAATTGCCACTGTTATATGTCAAGTCCCAAAACCTTGCAAACCTTTTCATTATCTGTATATCATTAAAACTAAGTTGATTATTTTTTAGTATATCATAGGGTGGTATATCACTATAAACCATACCATGAAGTATATCGTGTCTATCTATTTGTGTACCTGAGAGTTTTTTAAGTATCCCTATCTGTATCTCACAACTACTTAAACTTACAAGTTCATCAAGATTTGCTCCGAAACTCTCCAAACTTTCCCCTGGTAAACCAACTATAAGGTCAAGGTGTATATGTGCCTCTGTTTCATTTTCTAAAAATTGTATATTTTCTTTTATCTTATCTAGTTTTAGCTGTCTTGAGATATTGTTAGCTATATCTAAGTTGAGTGTTTGTATCCCTATCTCTAGCTGTAATGAACCGTGTGGAAAAAGTTTTATTTTCTCTTTTATAGAGTTTGGAAAATGATCAGGTATAACTTCAAAATGTGCAAAATACTCCTCATCTTTTTCTAAAAAGAAGTCTAAAATCCTATTTGCTGTTGTCATATTTAGATTGAAAGTTCTATCTACAAACTTAAAGTTTCTAGCCCCTCTATCCCATAGTTTTTGAAACTCTATCAAAACTTCATCAAGATTAAATGCACGGACTCTTTCATCCATAGAAGATAAACAAAATTCACATTCAAAAGGGCATCCCCTTGATACTTCTACATATATATAACGGTTTTTTATATCATCATCTGTATAAAATTCATAAGGTAGTTTTAACTCTTTTAGTTTTGGTGCAGTTTGTGGTATCATTTTTGATGATGGTGGGTTGTTTTGTTGTATCTCTTTACAAAGTTCATAAAAAGCTATATCACCCTCACCAGCTATGATAAAATCAGCCAAATCAAAATTAACTCTAAAAGGTGTATATGTTACTTCTGGACCACCAAGGATTATAATTGTTTCTGGAGATATTTTTTTTAGTATATGAATAAGCTCGTATATATGCGATACATTCCATATATAAACACCGATGCCTATTATGGTCGGATTATTTATAAGAAGTTTCTCTGCTATGGTTTGGATAGCATCGTTTATACTAAATTCCATAATACTTGTAGATGATTGTAAATCAGCTAAATTAGCATAGATATATCTAAGCCCTATGGCAGAATGTGTAAATCTTGAATTTAGTGTTGTTAGGATGATTTTCATATAAAATACTTTAATGTAGGATAAAGAAAGACTAGCCAAGTTAAACAAAAGGGGGAAAATACTTGACTAGTCATAAAATAATTGTTAAGAGTATATACACTCATTATGAAAGGGGGAAAACATAATTGAGATGTTGAAATTATAATAAATATAAGTTAATACTAAGTAAATGATGATTATATATCCTCATGTTGGACAAGCATCTCATCCAATTTTTTAAATAATAGTTGAGAAGAATTCTCTAAAACAGAGAAATTTTCATATATAATATCTGGATGATCACCTTTTAGAGTTGAGTGATCTTTTACAAACTCAAAGTTTTTAAATGCCATATTATGAACAGTGATATGTGGTTTTTCTATCTCTTTATAAGCTGTTGTTTTTCCAAATACCATAGAGGCTTCATTGTAGTACCATTTACCCATGCGACAACTTTTGTGATCAAGTATTTCAGCTGTATCATCTGATTGTAAAACTATATGATATGCATTGTTTTTAAACACAATATGATCAACTTTTATAAGGGTAGTAAATAGTTTGTTATGTGTATTTTCGGCTATTATAGATGTATTTTCTGCTAGTGAATTTAGATGAGCAAATGTATTTTCAAACTCAAGAATAACATCATTTGAAGTTGTTGCTATATTTGAGATTTCATCTGAATTATTTCTCATGTCATTTGTTTCTTGTTGAAGAGTTCTTATGTTTACTTCTATCTCACTTGTAGCTTTTTGAGTTTTCTCTGCTAGTTTTCTAACTTCATCAGCAACAACAGCAAAGCCTCTTCCATGTTCTCCTGCTCTTGCTGCTTCTATAGCTGCATTAAGTGCTAGTAGGTTTGTTTGGTCTGCTATATCTTTGATAAGGTTTACAACATCAGTTATCTCGTTTGAACGGTTTTCTAAACTAATAATACCTTCATGTGATGTATTTATCAGTTCTAGTAGTGTACTTAATCTATGAGATATATCTACAACACTTTTTAAACTTTTTGAAGATTCAATAGCTGTTTGATGAGCAACTTCAACAATCTTTTGAGTACTATTTTGAGATGAGTGGATATCATCTTGGATAATTGCCAAACCACCTGCTAAACCACCACCTAAGTTGTTTAGTCTACGACCTAATTCTCCACGGATTTTTGTTTCATACCCTTGAGCAATAGATCCAGTAGCTTTTGATAAACTTTTAGCAGTATCTAAAAAGGCACCATGTAAACCAGAAGAGTAGTTATGTTTATATGTATCACCATTTGAAGCACATTCAACGGTTGTTTGGGTATCCCGCATAAACGCTTCAGTTTGATCAAGTAAGTCATTAACAGCCCATGCAAATTCAGACATTTCACTGTTATTATCAGGTATATTAACAACTCTACCTTCCAAATTTCCTCTTGCTGCATCTACAACAACTTTCATCATTTGTTGCATAAGTTGCGATTTTTGATTTTTGTTACCCTTGAATAGAGATGATAAGCTCATTGTAACTCACTCCTTTTTCGTGTAATAGATCTGTTAATATCTTCGTTCCAGCATTAATACCACCAGTTCTTTCAGCTTCTAACATAGAGCGATAAAGGGGGATAACAATGTCTAAAGCTTTAGGATTTGGCATTCTTCTTACAGAATAGTAACCAATAATTCTACCATTTTTATCATAAGATGGAGTTATGTTTGCGTAAACCCAATAACTGTTGCCATTTTTAGTTTTATTTATAACAAATGCAAAAATTTCTTCTTTGTTTTGAACCACATCCCATAAGAGTTTAAATACTGCTTTTGGCATATCTTGATGTCTGATAATGTTATGGGGTTTACCTAGTAACTCAGCTTCACTAAATTCAGCCATCTTCATAAAAATTTTATTTACATAAGTTATACGACCCTTTGTATCTGTTTTTGATACAATAAAGTCATTTTCTTTCATATTTTTTAACATGTAGAATCCCTTATTTTTACTTTTTTAAGTATAACATAAAAAATCTGAAATACTTTAGATATAATTGCAATATGTCTATACTTCTTTCAACATTTTATTTTTTTTACTTTTCGATAGTTGGTGTTTATATTATATTTTTACCTAAAGTTTTATCTGGTATTGGTTATAGTGCTAGTGAAATAGGGGTTATTTTTGCTACAGCTCCAATGGTTAGATTTTTATTGCCTTTTGCTTTTATGAAAGGTTTAAAATTAAATTCAAAAATCTTTAATATTGCATTGTTGTTTATGTTAATTAGTAGTATCTCATTTTATTTTACAAATAGTGATTTTATTTTACTACTTATATCAAATATAGGGTTAGGGATAGGGCTTAGTGTTATACTTCCGTATATAGAGGTTATAGCTTTACAAGAGATAGGTAAGCAAAGTTATGGAAAAGTAAGGCTTTTTGGTTCTATAGGATTTATACTTGTAGCTCTTGTTCTAGTTAAGTTTTTAACTTCTGCTGATGTAGCTTTTTTGTTTTTAATGAGTTTAGCCTTTTTTACAACATTGGTTGCATTTAGTATAGTAAAGTTTTCCCATCATATACAATCAAAAGAGGAAGATATACCTACTAATGACATAGATATATTGAGAGATTGGCATCTATGGCTTGGTTTAACACTTATGCAAGTTAGTTTTGGGGCATTTTATAATTTTTTTACCATATATGAAACAAATTTTGGTGTAAGTTTGGATATGACTATATACTTGTGGAGTTTTGGAGTCTTAGTTGAGATTGCTATGTTGTTTTTTCAGGGTAAACTTCTTAGTAAAAATTTACTTTTTATTTTACAGCTTAGTTTAGTCTTTACAGCCATTAGATGGTTTTTAGTGTATCTATATCCACAAAATATAGCTATACTGTTTTTTTCACAGTCATTGCATGCTTTTAGTTTTGCTTTATTTCATTCTACTGCTATAGTATATCTGTTTGGATTATATAAACATCGTTCATTGGCACAACAGTTTTTTCTTGGCATAACTTATGGTTTTGGTGGATTTATAGGTGCATTGATAGCTGGGTATATATATGAACATATTCCTGAATATCTATTTTTAAGTTCATCTGTTTTAGCTTTAAGTTCTTTATATTTTATAACTTTATGGAAAAAATCTTGCAAAATGCCATAAAAACATCTTTGTAAGTGGTTTTATAGTATATTTTCAAAAAAAGATGGAGAGTGTAGTTGTATAATATATCACAAAGAAGATACCTTGGTAACAAAAACTCGATTTTACCTTTTATAGATGAGATTATAAAAGCAGAGGTTGGGAAGTTTGACTCTTTTTGTGATATATTTTCTGGTACTGGTGTTGTTGGGGAGTACTTTAATGAAAAAGATACAAAAATCATCTCAAACGATTTACTTTATAACAACTTTGTATCTCTAAATGCTTTTTTATCCCCTGAGAGTTTTGATGAGGTTAAACTTCTAAACATTATAGATGAATTTAACCATATCAAAACAAACAAAGAAAACTACTTTTCTAAAAACTTTGGAGATAGATACTTCTCTAAAAATGTAGCAAAAAAGATAGGCTACATAAGGGAAAAAATCAAAACTCTTTTTGTATTGCATCATATAAACCAACACGAAAAAAACATACTTATAACATCACTTCTTTACTCAGTAGATAGGATAGCAAACACGGTAGGACACTACGATGCCTACATAAAAAAAGAGATAAAATCTCAAAACCTAGAGATGAAGATGCTAAATATCTCAACTGAAAAAAATACAAACAATGAGATACACAACAAAGATGCAAACCTACTTATAAGAGATATAGAGTGTGATGTACTCTACCTAGACCCACCATACAACTCTCGCCAATACTGCGATGCTTACCATCTACTTGAAAACTTAGCCCTATGGAACAAACCAAAAGTGTTTGGAGTTGCTAAAAAGTTTGACAGAACAAAACTAAAGAGTGATTACTCAAAGATAAATGCACCAAAGAGTTTTGATGACTTGATACAAAATGCAAAGTGCAACTATATACTACTTTCGTATAACAATATGGGAAACAAAGGCAATATAAGAAGTAATGCTAAGATAAGCGATAAAGATATAATCAACTCTTTAGAAAAAAGGGGAGAGATAAAAGTGTTTGAGAAAAAGTATAAAGAGTTTAATGCTGGTAATGCTAAAGTTGGGGATAATAAAGAGAGAGTATTTTTTGTGAAAGTTCAAAAATAGTGAATACAGACAATATCAAATTTCAAAGCTACTCTTGGTCGTATGGAACAACAAGCTTTAGAGTTTCAGAATTAAAGTACAAGATAGAGCGACAACTTATAAGATTAAAAGAGCTTTGGTTGGAGCATCCAAACAGCACTTGGAGAGAGATACAAAACAGTTACTTTGATATACTTGTTGAGGAGGGATTATCTCAACGAAGTACAAAAGATAAAGAAAAAGAAGCAAAAGAAGCAAGACAAAAAACATCATCTCTAAAAGATTTGGGTTTTATAACAGAAAATAGAAAACTAACCCCAGTTGGTGAAAAACTCTATAAAATAAATAAACAAAAAAATATAGGTATCAACAATATCTTTGGCATCAGAGATGACAACTTTATATACTTTAAACAACTACTAAAGATAGAGTTCTCAAAATATTCAAACTCAAGAAACTACTCAGATTTTAAGATAAATCCACTTTTATCTATCATATACTATATTATCCAGCTAGATTATGTATCAAAAGATGAGTTTACATACTTACTTCCACTTGTTAGAGATGTAAAGAGTCTAAAAAGTATGGTTGAGGAGTTAAAACAAGATAGAACAAAAAGTATATATAGTTTTATAAAACAACATATACAAGAGATGCAAAACTATAAAGATGCATTGGAGTATTTTTTAACAAATGAGCATAATATAGAGACTTTTGAGATTATAACTATGGATAGAAAGAGTAAAAAAAGTGTTCAAAGTTACTACAAACTCTATCTTGAACTTTATAAATTTTTTACTTATAAAGATAGTTATAATGAAAAAGAGATGAAAAAACGCATAGAGTATATCTTAAAATCTATAACTTCTATATCTACAAAAAACAGAACAAAATACTACAAACTACTCTTTAACAGTTCCACAAAAAATATAAAAGATGAAAATATAACTTACTTTATAAACCACTCTTTAGTAAGTGTAGAAGATGAAAAAAGCTTTTTTAAAGAGGTGTTTTTTCTTATACACTCTATAAAATGGTACACAAATTTAGAGGAGTATTATGACCTAAACAAAAGATACTTACTTTTAAGCGATATATTTGTATTTGAAGATGAGAAGATTTTTTTAGATGATATAGTTAGTTTGTATATGCAAGACAATATCGAAAACTTTTTAGATACAACACTCTCTTACTCAAAAGAGGATTATCAAACAAAACTTATAAGTGATATAGAGTTAAACTATGATGAAAAAGAGTTATATAAAAAAATCAAATCAAAATTTCCACAAGTAGAGGATGAGGCAAATCTAAAACAAAGCATCTTAAAAATCAAAGAGGCAAAAAAGATACAAAGGTTTAAGAAACTAATCTCTAAAAGATTTAGTGATGAAGATATCATAAAACTTTTAACCTCCATAACAAAAAGAGATGATAAGTTTATAAAAAGTTATCTACCGTGGGAGTGTGATATTCCTACTATATTTGAGTATATTATAGGGATATGTTGGTATAAGATAAGTGATTTTCAAGGAGATCTAAGTAGCTTTTTAAATATGAGCTTAGATGCATCTTTGCTACCAGTAAGGTTTGCAGGTGGTGGAAAAGCTGATATAGTGTTTAAGTATGATACACATGACTTGATGATAGAGGTAACACTTTCTAAAAAAGAGAATCAAAGAAAGATGGAGTTAGAGCCAGTTAGTCGCCATCTAGGTAGATATATGCTTCAAAACAAAGGCAATCATTATGCTATATTTGTAGCATCACATCTTGATGCAAATGTTTTAGTGGGTCTGAGGTCTTATAGCAAGTTAAGATACTACAACACATCAAATACAAATGAGTTTGTGCAAAACCTACAAATCATCCCACTAGATATATCTGATATCATACAGATAATAAAATCTAAAATGAGTTATAATACTTTTTATAAAATAGTAAATGATATTTATAAAGATAAAGAAGAAGATGGCTATCTTTGGTATAAAAATGTTTTACAAAAGAGTTTAAGGGGTTAAGTAAATGCCAACAATATCGATGTTTTACGGAATAATTATTAGAATGTATTGTGCCCCAAAAGAGCATAATCCACCACATATTCATGTTTATTATCAAGATGATAAAGCTATTATTGATATAAATAAAGTTGAATTAGTTGAAGGAAAGCTACCAAAAAATAAGCTAAGAATTGTATTAGCTTGGGTAGAACTTAGAAAAGAAGAACTTTTAGCTGATTGGAATTTAGCTCAAAATGGTGAACTTCCATTTAAAATAGACCCTTTAAGATAGGAGATGTAAAATGTATTTAGCAGTAAAAGATGTTAAACCATTGCAAAACTATCATTTACTTTTAAAATTTGAAAATGATGAAGAAAAAGTATTTGATGTGAAACCTTATCTTGAGATAGGTAAATTTCAAGAGTTAAAAGATGAAGATTTATTTAAAAGTGTAAAAGTCTGTTTTGATAGTATAGAATGGTCTAATCAACTAGATTTAGACCCTGAATTATTATATGAAAAATCATATACTAAAAAGAATTAAGGAATTAAAATGCAAGTATCTTTAAATATACAAGATGATTTATATCAACAACTTGTAAGTTGTGGTATAGATATACAAAATGAAGCGATAAAAACTTTTAAAAAGATTGTAGAAACAAAACCAGCTAAATC
>JAMOQV010000139.1 GCA_027068615.1 Helicobacteraceae bacterium
TTAAAATGCAAGTATCTTTAAATATACAAGATGATTTATATCAACAACTTGTAAGTTGTGGTATAGATATACAAAATGAAGCGATAAAAACTTTTAAAAAGATTGTAGAAACAAAACCAGCTAAATCAAAAGAGTTTTTAGAAAATCAGACATATTTTCAAAATATACTTGATGATATAGAGAATGGGGATGTTGAGTTAGTACCTTTTGAAGATGGTTTAGAAGATTTAGATAACTTTATAGATAATGTAAAATGAAGATTTTAAAAAGTAATAAATTTAACGATGAATTAAAAAATATTTTATATTTTATAGCATTAGATAGTAAAAGTAGAGCTAAAATATTTAAAAATAATCTTCTTAAAAGTATAAATGATTTAATTTTTATGCCATACAAATGTAGAAAATCAATCTATTTTAATAACGAAGATATAAGAGATTTAATCTTTAAAGGCTATACGGTTGTTTATAAAATAGACACAGATAAAAATAGTATCATCATTTTAGGTATCAAAAAATATAAAGAAAAATTTTAACTAGGTATAAAATGCAACTAAACCAAATCTACAACGACGATTGTCTAAAAATCTTAAATGATACATCAAAGATAAAAAAAGAGAGTATCCAGCTTATCTTTGCAGACCCACCTTATAACCTCTCTGGCAATGGACTAAAATCAACTGGTAGTAAAACTGGTGGTGATTTTTCTATGGTTAATGAGGATTGGGACAAGATGGAAGAGAGTGAGTTTATCACTTTTACAAATGAATGGATAGCATCATCTAAAGAGGTTTTAAAACCAAATGGCTCTATCTTTATAGCTTGTTCTTACCATAATATGGGTGAGTCTATAATGGGCTTAAAACTAAATGGTTTTGAGATAAAAAACATCATAACTTGGAATAAATCAAATGCGATGCCAAACCTTACTCGTAGAGTTCTAACCCATACTACTGAGTTTGTTATCTGGGCAGTTAAGGGTAAAGGTTGGATTTTTAACTATGATGTTTTAAAAGAGTTAAATCCTGAAAAGAAAAAAGATGGAACTTCTAAACAGATGAGAGATATTTGGACGATGCCACTTTGTCAAGGTAAAGAAAGACTTCGTGATGCAGATGGTAAAAAAGCACTTCACCCAACTCAAAAACCAGAAGAGTTACTAAAGAGAATTATCCTTGGTTTTTCAAATGAGGGTGATGTTATACTTGACCCATTTGGTGGAAGTGGTACAACACCTTATGTAGCTAAAAAATATAACAGAAATTTTATAGCCATAGAGAGGGAAAAAAAATACTCAGATGCTATAAAGACAAGAGTATTTGGATAAAATACATCTATGAAAATAGACAATTTACATATAAAACTAAAAGATAAAACTTTAGTAGATATAGGGTTTGAGATAAAAAATTCACTTGCACTTGTTGGACAAAGTGGAAGTGGGAAAAGCCTTACTCTAAAAGCACTTCTTAAAATGTTACCTCAAGAGATGGTATGTGAGTTAAAAATAAAATCAGATTTTTCACTTATAGCAGGAGATACTATATCTTTTGTACCTCAAAACCCTTTTACAGCACTATCTCCACTTACAAAGATAAAAAAACAGTTTTTTGTAGATGATAAAAGGATAGATGAGCTTTTTCATCAAGTGGGATTAGATGTAAAACTAAAAGATAGATTTGCTTTAGAGTTATCTGGTGGACAACTTCAAAGAGTAGTTATAGCTATGGCACTTGAAAACAGTCCTAAACTTATAATGCTAGATGAGCCAACAACAGCACTTGATCCACAAACAAAAGAGATGATACTAAAACTACTAAAAAATCTTCAACAAAAATATAATTTTAAAATCCTTTTTGTAACTCACGATATAGACTCAGCTAAAAGTTTATGTGAAGATATTTGCATCATAAAAGATGGAAAAGTAGTAGAATCTGGTAAAATGTCAGAAGTTATAAAAGATGCTAAAGATGATTATACAAAAACATTGATAGAATCAAATTTTGCAAATAGGGAATTTAGACAATAATGAAGATACTTAAGAAGATATTTTTTACAATTTTAATACTTGGTTTTTTAACACCTTTTGTAGTTCTTGGATACTATGTGACTCAAGTTAAGTATGATATATCTTCTTTAGTTGATTATAAACCTGAACTCTCTACTAAGATATATGATACAAATGGTGAAAAAATAGCTACTATTTTTGGTAAAAAACATAGATATTATGCAACTTTCAATGAAATACCACCTCGTGCTATAGAAGCACTTGTAGCTATAGAAGATACAACTTTTTTTGAACATCCTGGGATAAATATAGATGCAATTTTTCGTGCAGCGATAAAAGTTATAAAAGCTGGTAGTGCAGTTGAGGGTGCTAGTACCATAACTCAGCAACTTGTAAAAAATAAACTTTTAACAAGAGAGAAAAAATTATCTCGTAAGATAAAAGAAGCTATCTATGCTATAAAACTAGAACAGGTTTTAACAAAAGAACAAATTCTTGAGAGATACTTAAATGAGATATATTTAGGACATGGTTATTATGGTATAAAAACAGCAGCTGATGGTTATTTTCATAAAAAATTAAATGATTTAACTTTAAAAGAGATAGCTATACTTGTTGGTCTTCCAAAAGCTCCTAGCACTTATGCCCCAACTAGAAACTATGAGATATCTATGGGAAGGGCTAATCGTGTATTATCGAGAATGTATGTTCTTGGTTGGATAAATGATGAACAATACAATTCGGCTGTTAATGAAAATCCAAAAGTTTATAACGATACATTGACACAAAATAAAGCACCATTTATTGTTGATGAAGTTATGCGTCGTATGAGAGCTATGGGTATAAAAGATATCAAAACAGGTGGTTATGAGATATATACGACTATAGATTTAAGGCTTCAAAAAGTTGCAATAAAATCACTTAAATATGCTTATGATTTATCATTGAAAAGAGCTGAAAAATATAAAGCATATGAATTACAAAAATTAAAACGAGATCCATCATTTGAACTCTCTGATGTAAATACAACACTTTTAAATGGTGCTATGGTTAGTGTTAAAGCAAAAACTGGAGAGATTTTAGCACTTGTTGGAAGTGTTGATTATAAAAAAAGTTCATACAATCGTGCTACTCAAGGTAGAAGACAACCTGGAAGTGCATTTAAACCTTTTATATATCAGGTTGCGATAGATTTAGGATACAGTGGTGCAACAAAACTTATAGATATAGCAAAAACTTATAACTATGAAAAAGATGGTAAAGATATGAAGTGGCAACCTAAAAACTATGAAAAAGATTATAAAGGGCTTATAACATTAAGAGAAGCACTTGTTCACTCAAGAAATCTAGCTACGATAAATCTTGTAAACGATATAGGGCTAAATCAACTTTTAAAAGAGTTAAAAAAGTTTGGTATAAAAAATCTACCTCATGATTTATCTATATCTTTAGGAACTATATCCCTATCACCTCTACAGTTAGCACAGTATTATAGTTCTTTTGCAAATTCTGGTATTCAAATAGAACCATATCTTATAAAGTATATAAAGCAAAATGAAAATGTTATATATGAACATAAATTAAAAACTAGATTTATAACTCAACCAACTCAAGCATATATTATGACAACTATACTTGAAGATGTTGTAAAAAGGGGAACAGGTAGAAAAGCTAGAGCTAAAGGTATAGAATTAGCTGGAAAAACTGGTACAACAAATAACAATATAGATGGATGGTTTGCTGGTTATTCTCCAACTATCCAAACTGTAGTATGGTTTGGAAATGATGATAATACTCCTATGTATAAAAGTGAAACAGGTGGTAGGATAGCTGGTCCAGCATTTAGTAAGTATTATACAAATGTTTTAAAACTATATCCTCAAATTCAAAGAGAGTTTCAACAACCAAAAGGCATCATTGAAGTTGATGTAGATGGTAAAAAAGAATATTTTAGTCATATATCAAAACCTCCTAGAACAGAGAAGGAATTAGACCCAGAAGCTGAATTACTTTGGTAAAGTAAAGTTCATAGTAACACAGTGAAGTGAACCATGTTGTTTTATAAGGGTTGAGCAGTCTATTTCAACTATATCCCTATCTTTAAAAGTTTTTTCAAATATAGATAAAGCTTCTTTATCTTGTTTTACCCCATAGATAGGAACTAAAACAGCATTATTTACAAACAAAAAGTTTGCATAAGTAGCAGGTAGTCTCTCATCTTCAAAATACACAGCATCACACATAGGAAGAGGTATAAGTTTAAAATCATACTCAAAAGCATATCTTTTTAATTCATCTTCCATCAGTTTTAACTCTTTGTAGTGTTCATCACTTTTATCTAAACATTGAACATACATTATAGTTTTTTTATCTATAAATCTAGCTAAAGTATCTATATGTGAATCTGTATCATCTCCAGCTAAATAACCATAGTTTAGATATAAAATATCCTTTGCACCGAAAAATGATTTTAGTTTTTTTGTTATATCATCTTTTGTTAGATTTTTATTTCTATTTTTATTTAACATACATTTAGAGGTAGTTAAAATAATTCCATCTCCATTGCTTTCAATCCCACCACCTTCTAAAATAAAATCACATCTTATAGCTTGTGGATTTAAAAAAGAGGTCATAGCATCATCTTTTTTAGCTTCAAACTTACCACCCCAACCAGTAAATCTAAAATCTAACATCTTGATACCATCTTCCTCTTCTACACATAAAGCTGAACAGTCTCTAGCCCAAGTATCATCTGTTTTATACTCAACAAATTCTAAGTTATCATCTGTATCAAAATAACTCTTTACCTCTTTAACATTAGCACAAACCACTAAACATTTTTGATACTTTATAATTGCATTTATAATGTTTATAAAACATTTTTTTGCTTCATCTAGGTAAGAAACCCAGTCAGTATCTTTATGTGGAAATATAATTTGTGTATAAGTTTGCTTTTCAAACTCTGCTATAAGTCTTTTTTTCATTCTTTTTCCCTATAATGTCGTATGGCTTATATAATTTTAAATAAAAATAATTTCTTTAATAATCTCGATATTATCTCAAAACGCACCAAAAGTAAAGATAAAATAGCACTTGTTTTAAAAGATAATGCTTATGGGCATGGGTTAGTTGAAGTAGCTAAGATGGCACAAGAGTATGGCATCAAAAAAGCTATAGTCAGATGTCAAGTTGAAGCAGATATGGTAAAAGAGTATTTTGAATATATTTTGGTTTTAAATGAAATTCCAAAATCTTCAAGTGATAAGATAAGATATACTATAAATGATATAAAAAATATTGATAAATTTCCAGTAGGTACAAAAGTAGAATTAAAAGTAGATACAGGGATGCATAGAAATGGTATAGATAAACAAAATATAAAAGAAGCCATATCTAAAGTTCAAGAGTATGGTTTGATTTTAGAAGCTGTTTTTACACATCATAGAAGTGCTGATGAGCTTACAAGTGAATGGTTTTGGCAAAATGAAAATTTTAAAAAGATAAAAAAAGAGTTAGCTTATATGAAGCATTTAAAATTTCATTCGGCAAATTCAGCTTCACTTTTTCGTACAAATAGTTTTGATGAGGATATGGCTAGAGTTGGTATAGCTGCATATGGATGTATGGATAGTTTTAATAAAAATGGATTAAAACCTATACTCTCATTATATGCTGTTAAAAACTCAACAATGTATTTAAAAAAGGGATATAAAATAGGCTATGGTGGAAGTTTTGAGTTAGAAGATGATGCTATTGTTTCAAATTATGATATCGGTTACGGTGATGGTTTTTTAAGAGTATGTTCAAATAACTATACAACACCAAATGGTGAAAAACTTGTAGGTAGAATATCTATGGATAATTCATCATTTTTAAGTGATAAAGAGCATCTTTTAATTTTTGATGATGCTAGTAAATTAGCAAAAAGTGCAAATACCATAAGTTATGAAGTTTTAACATCTATAAAACCATATATAAAAAGATATATTTCAGAAGATAAAATATAAAAGTATTGGATTAAAATGGCTTCTTTTGAACAACATGTAAATGGTGCAGTTATTGCAACTGGTGCTATGATAGTTCCACTTCATAGTGCTTCTATCATAGATGCAAAACAATCTTTGATAGTTCTTGCATTGGGACTTATTGGTGGTGTTTTACCAGATTTGGATTCTGATAATTCTAAACCTATACAAATTGTTTTTAAGATTATATCTATATTTTTTCCATTAATTATTATACTGGCTATACCTAATGATTTGTCATTATTTTATCTTGTTGTATATTGGCTTATGGCTACTTTTATTCTTCGTTTGACATTGTTTCAACTTTTTATCAGTTTTACAAGACATAGAGGTATATTCCATTCTATACCTATGGGTGTAGTTTTTGCTCAACTTACACTTCTTTTATTTTATAAAATTTTTAATTTTGATATAGTTTTTTCTACTATTGCTGGTATTTTTTTACTTTTTGGATTTTTAATCCATCTTTTACTTGATGAATTTGTAAGTATAAATGTTTTAGGTGTTAGGATGAAAAAGTCATTTGGTACAGCTTTTAAACTTTATGATAGAGATAATTTTATAGGCACATTATTATTATATCTACTTATAATCCTTTTTTTCTTTTTTATCCCTTTAGAGTTAAATATTTTTACAGATATTTATGAAGTTATAAGAAAAATAAAGCTTTTTTAAGCTGTTTATGATAGCTAGATTTCATTTTTACACACTTGTTATTTTTTTACTGATTTTATGTAGCAAGTTGTAACATTTTTTTTCACTTAATTCTCTATATATCTTTTTTTAATACTCTTTTTGATATAGTGCAAGTAACTGTTTTTTCTTTTACCTTATGGTGAGGGAGAAAAAAAATTGAAAAGGTAGGATTATATGGAACATATTGCTACAGCAAATCCGTATTTTGGGGTATTTGTACTTTTTGTAGTTACATTTGGTGCATTTACAGCAACAACAATTATAGCTCGTTTAGCATCTCGTGCATTAGCTGCTAAAGATAGCGAAAAAATTAAACTTTCGGTATATGAGTGTGGGCCAGAGGTTACAAAACAACCAAATAGATTATCACCACAGTTTTTTCTATTTGCACTTTTATTTTTACTTTTTGATGTAGAGATAGTGTTTATGTTCCCTTGGGCAGTTGATTTTAAACTTCTTGGATGGTTTGGTTTTGCTGAGATGTTAACATTTATAGTATTACTAACTATTGGGTTTGTATATGCATGGAAAAAAGGAGCGCTTGAATGGCACAACATAAAATAAATTATACACAAAATGGTGGTTTACCAGTAGCACTTACTACTATAGACAAAGTAGCTAACTGGGGTCGCTCAAACTCACTTTGGGCTATGACTTATGGTCTTGCTTGTTGTGGTATTGAGATGATGGCAGCAGGGGCTTCAAGATATGACTTTGATAGATTTGGTACTATCTTTAGAGCTTCACCTCGTCAGTCTGATCTTATGATAGTAGCTGGTACTTTAACTAAGAAACATGCAGAGTTTATCAAAAGGCTTTACGATCAGATGACTGAGCCTAGATGGGTTATATCTATGGGTTCATGTGCAAATACTGGTGGTATGTTTAACACTTATGCAACTGTTCAAGGTGTTGATAGAATTATCCCTGTTGACTTATACTTACCAGGTTGTGCTCCTCGTCCAGAGACACTTCAATATGGTGTGATGCTACTTCAAAAGAAGATTCGTGCAAACAAAGCATCTCGCGCACAAAAAGCTAAAAGGTTGATGTAATGAGAGCATATAAACCAAAAGACAATGTTCAGAAAAAAGCTTACTACACAGATAGATTTTATGTAGCTCCACAAGTTCCTAAACAAGATGTTGAGAGTGATGAAGTTTTTTTAGCTGATTTAGAAGCTATCAAAGCTAAGTTTGAAGTTTTAGATGCTTACATCCAAGTTGAACAGATGGTTGTTTATATAAAACCTGAAGATAACTTTGGTGTTTTAGAACTTGCTAAAAATGAGTTAGAATATACTCAACTCTCAGAACTTAGTGCTATTGATTTTATAGCTCAAAGAGATGAGTTTGAGATTTTTTACCAAATGCTTAGTATGACTAAAAGAAAGCGTATCCGTATTAAAATGGCTATCAAAAATGGTGAAGCTGTAAACTCTGTTGAGAAGCTTTTTAGAAGTGCTGATTGGTCTGAGAGAGAGATGTTTGATATGTTTGGTATCGAAGCAAACGGTCATCCATTTATGAAAAGAATTCTTATGCCTTATGATTGGCAAGGTCATCCACTTCTTAAAACTTACCCACTTCAAGGTGATGAGTTTGCTGCATGGTATGAAGTTGATAAGATATATGGTAAAGAAGCAAGAGATGAAATTGGTCCTGAACTTCGTGATACTTCAAGAGTTGATAGATATGATAGTGAAAGATTTGCTCGTCTTGGACATGAAGTTCCTCGTGGTACAGAGATAACAGGAGATGAACCTAAACATACACAAAACTATCAAGAAGAGGATGGAGTATTTATGGTTAAAAAATTAGACAAGGCATCATCAAAAGTTATTGATGATCCGCAGAGATAAATGGTGTTATTTTTATGAAAAAAACAGTAGAAGATTACAAAAAAGCTTATCTAAAAATTAAAGAATCTGAATCAATAGAAAAATTATCTAATTGGACATTGAAAAATAATGATGAAAAATTTGATGCAGATAAGTATAGAAGTAATCTTGATTCTTTTTTAGATGATATTGTTGAATCAGTTGATAAAATACAAAGAGATACTAAATGAATAGAGTAGATGAAAGAGTAGAACTATTTATTGATGGATTTGGTAAAATCTGTAATAAATTAGATCAAGATGATAAATATAATCTATCATTAGACATTCATCTATTAAAATTGGCTGTTGAAGAGTATTTTAAAGAGAGTGATACTATAAAGTTAAAGCATGGTATTGAATTTTCAAATTCTTCAAAAAGAATGGCTTTAACGATGAACCATATAATCAATAATAGACCGATATCTGTTTGTTCAGAAGCAGATGAATACCCTATGAAAATATTGTTGATTAATGAGATATATGCACTATATCTAGGTATATCGCACTTTGGGTATAAAAAATATCTAAAAGAGACCAATATTATAAATAAATTTTTATATTTATTGCATAGTAAAACAATAGATTCAGAAGCTTTCGCAATAGTTATAGATATATTTGAAAGCTCTTATAAATCTTGTCATAAGGAGACTAATTAATGCAAGTAAAAAACAGATTAACACCGTTTTTTGAAAATATTACATTTGATAGAGACGATAATGAACTTATATTAAACTTCGGTCCTCAGCATCCATCTGCTCACGGACAACTTCGTTTAATGCTTCACCTACAACAAGAGCAGATTGTAAAAGCTCATCCAGATGTAGGTTACCTTCACCGTGGTATGGAGAAGATGGCTGAAAATATGATATACAACGAGTTTATGCCAACAACTGACCGTATGGACTATATCGCATCATCATCAAACAACTATGGTTTTGCACTTGCAGTTGAAAAGCTTATAGGGCTTGAAGTTCCTCGTCGTGCAAAAGTTATTAGAATGATGCTTTTAGAGATTAACCGTTTAATGAGCCACCTTTTTTGGTTAGCTACAACTGCACTAGATATTGGTGCTATGACAGTTTTTCTTTATGGTTTTAGAGAAAGAGAATATCTTATGGACATTATCGAGGGTTATTGTGGGGCTAGACTTACACACTCAGCTATCCGTATCGGTGGTGTTCCCCTAGATATACAAGATACTTTTATCCACCAATTAAGAGCATTCTTAAATAAACTTCCTCAAAATATCAAAGATTATGAGGATTTACTAGATACTAACCGTATTTGGTTAATGAGAATGGAAGAGGTTGGTACAATTTCTACTGATATGGCACTTTCTTGGGGTTGTACAGGTCCAATGCTTAGAGCTAGTGGAGTTGCTTGGGATATCCGTAAAGAAGAGCCTTATGAACTTTATGATGAAGTAGAATTTAATGTACCTTACTCAGATAAAGGTGATAACTTTGCTCGTTACCGTATCTATATGGAAGAGATGAGAGAGAGTGCTAAGATACTTTATCAATGTATAGATATGTATGAAAAATGTGTTAAAGATGGTCAAACTGAGTTAATGGCTCATGCCCCTAAGTATGTTTCAGCTCCAAAGCTTGATATTATGACTCAAAACTACTCTTTAATGCAACACTTTGTTCTAGTAACACAAGGTATGAGACCACCAGTTGGTGAAGTTTATGTAGCTACTGAATCACCAAAGGGTGAGTTAGGTTACTACATCAATTCTCAAGGTGGACCATATCCATACAGACTTAAACTTCGTGGGCCATCATTCTGGCATACTGGTATCTTAACTGATTTATTACCAGGGCATTATATACCAGATGTTGTTGCTATTATTGGTAC
>JAMOQV010000140.1 GCA_027068615.1 Helicobacteraceae bacterium
AAATAACCATCTAGCTTATTACCACTTGTTTCTATTCTTACATCTAGTTTCTCTTTTTGTAACTCTTTTCTAGCTATTTGCTTATCAAGTTTTTCTTTATCACTAAAAGAATGAGTATTTTTTCTTTTTGTAAAATATCCATATTCTTCGACTCTGTATCGAATTTTGCTTTACTATTTGTGTAATCTTCGGTATAATTTTTTATATCAGAAGAGGAGTTAATATGTGTACTGGAGCTGGAACTTGTTTTATCGCTATGATGGTCGTAGCCGTTGTTTTGGGCTTTATCTTTGGTGGAAGAAGAAGTTGGAGAGAACTTATCAATTAAACTATCTTTTAAATCTCCTGCTTTTTTAATTCCTTTTCCAATAGGGTCATGCAACATCCTATTTAAACCTAACAATGCTGCACCCATATCTAATGCACCATCAACAAAGTTTTCTACTACATTAAAAGGACTATCATCTTGCTAATCCATGCATACCTGAAAGATGACCAGATTGTTTAGAAGCTATCCATTCTGTCAACTCTGAGCCACCCAAGCCATCAAGTTCTGCAATCTCATCATTAGTAAAAGCTGCTACTTCCTTACCATCTTTTAGTGCTTTTTTAAGTATATCTGTTTGTTTTTCTACATTTGCTTTTTGAGATACTGCCTTTAAACCTGATTCTTTTAGCCCAAATTATGATGCATTTTTAACTGAAACATTTGATGTAGCACTCAAAGATAAAGAGATTGGTTTAGTAAGAGCTGATAGTGGGTTTTATTCTAACAATTTTTTAAAATGGTTTGAAAAGAGAGATTTAAACTATGTTATAGCTGTAAAGTTTTATCAAAATATTAAATTACTGATAGCTCTTGCGAATTTTCGCCTCATATCTTATAATCTATTGTTTCATTGGCTATGAAGTTATTTATGCTCTCTTACTTAATGATGGCATATAATATTATGGCACTTTTTAAGCATCAGGTTTTAAATTCAACAATGCAATTAAAAACTCTTAGAGCCTACTGCTTTGCAATAGGCTCATGGATAACAAATCATGCTAATGAAGAAGTCCTAAATATAGCTTTACCTCAAAAAAGAAGGGCTTGGATGAACTTTTTAGATGTAAAAACAATACTAAATAACAACACTAAAGTTAAGTAAGATTATAAAAAATACCATCAACTATGTGTAAATATTATTTAATTACATTTTTACTTTTTTTTAAAAAGATATTTTTAACCTTACAATAAGCAGTAAAATTGTAGGATACAACATATAATTATTAGGATTTCTTTTGGATAAATCAGAAATTATCACCATTTTAAATGAATGGAACTATTGGAATAGAGAATTACCACAAACAAAAGTAAGAGCTTTTTATGATGATAAAATAACAACTCTTTTAAAATATGAAGAGATTTTAGTTATAAAGGGGATTCGTAGAAGTGGTAAATCAACCTTGATGCTAAATAGTATAAAAAACTTATTGGCAAATGGTGTTGATGTGAAAAATATTTTATTTGTCAATCTTGAAGACCCAAGATTTATTAATAATCTTTCCACAAAACTACTTCAAGATATAAAAGATATTTATCTTGAGTATCTTGATCCTGATGAAAAACCATATATTTTTTTAGATGAGATTCAAAATATTCCTCATTGGGAAAAATGGGTAAACAAAGAGTATGAACTAAAACTTTCTCACATAACACTTAGTGGTTCTAACTCCTCTATGCTAAGTAGTGAAATCGCATCAAGTTTAAGTGGTAGATACCTCCAAATAGATATTTACCCTTTAAGCTTTAAAGAATATCTTCAATTTAAATCAATCAAATTAAACACTAAACTAGATTTTATAGAGAAAAAGATAGAACTAAACCGTGAGTTTGAAGCCTATTTAAAATATGGAGGTTTTCCAAAGGTATTAGATTATGATGTAGCTGATAAAAAAGATTTACTTATCACCTATAAAGATTCTATACTGCTTAAAGATATTGTTGCTAGATACTCTCTTAAAGAGTTTAAAACCCTTGAAGAGATAGCTGTTTTTTTACTTGCAAATAGTGGTATATCTCAAAGTATAAATAAACTAAAAAATAATTTTCATATCTCTTATGATATGGCAAATATCTATTTGGAATATCTTATAAAAGCATATATGCTTTTTGAAGTTCCAAAATTTGACTACTCTTTAAAAAAACAAAATGCTAATGATAAGAAATATTATAGTATAGACCTTGGTCTTTCAAACATTATGCGAGTACCAAATCTTCAAACAAGAGGGGATGATTTAGAGAGTGTTGTTTTTTTAGAGTTATTAAGACGAGGTTTTAAAGTTTACTACTATAAAACCTCTAACGGCTTAGAGTGTGATTTTATAGTTGAAAAAGATAACAAAATAAAAGAGCTTATTCAAGTTACATTCTCTCTAAAGGATGAAAAAACAAAAAAAAGAGAACTAAGGGTATTTTCTAAAGCTATACAAGAGTTACAACTTAAAGATGTAACACTCTTAGTCATAACTGAAGATAATAGTTCAGATATAATCTATGATGATTTAGAGATTAAGAGTATCAATATAAAAGAATGGCTATATTTTTCCTGATTTTACTTTACTAAATTAATTGAACTCAGGTTTTTAGGTTATGTCTCTGCTATCTAGGTTTAATGCTGTTTTAGCGATATACTTTTACCCCTATGTAAGTAAAAGTGGTATTGCTACTTTAGCTAAAGAGGAGTTAAAACTTTTTCAAGTTGTTATAGCTTTTTTTTATGTTGTTTGCATCTCGATTTTGTTTAAAAGCATATCGCTTGTATTTTTATCATTTGTTACTCTGTTTTTTATCGGTATCTTTTTTATGAAAAGATACCGAGGTTTTACAGGTGATATTTATGGATTTAGTATCGAAGTTATTGAACTTGTACTTTTAAATGCACTACTTTTTATATCCAAGTAGTGTTAAAAGTATTTTTTACTTCACCTTTAAAAGTTATAGTTTTACCATTGTAACCCAAGTATAGAGTATCTCCACTTTTTGGATAAACTTCTATGTTGTTTGGTACTTTTTTCTCAACAAATGCTCTATAAAAACAAGCTGACATACCAGTTCCACAAGCTAGAGTCTCATCCTCAACACCTCTTTCATAAGTACGAACTCTTAAATTCTTTCCATCTATAAAAGCTATATTTACATTTGCATTGTATTTATATCTTAACTCTCTTGCCTCTTCTATGTTAAAAACACTTATATCATCTACAAAAGATACAAGATGCTCTACCCCTGTATTTAAAAACCACCAAGATTTACCATCTTCTACTATATCTTTATCTAGTATTTGTGGTGGTGTTAATTCACTCAAAACCATAGCACCATCAACCTCAGCATTTATAACCCCAGCACCAGTTAAAAAACTCATCTTTGCAGGAGCTAAGTTATGTGTAAAAGCATAATGAGCACAAGCACGACTACCATTTCCACACATATCAGCATGACTACCATCAGAGTTATAAAACTGCCACTCAAAGTCATACTCACTATGTGGAATTATAACAATAAGCCCATCAGCACCGATGCCATCTTGACGATGACATAACTCTTTTGCTAACTCACTTCTATCCTCTTTTATATCCGAATGAAAGATTACAAAATCATTTCCATTTGCACTGTATTTTGCTATATTCATAAGTATTTAGCCTTTATCTTTTCAACAAAATCTTCAACTTCTTGTTGTAAATGTTTTAGATTTTTAGAGTTATCTATAACCCATGTCGCTTTTTGCTTTTTCTCATCTATAGGCATCTGAGATGCTATGCGATTTAGTGACTCCTCCTCTGAGTAGCCATTTCGTTTCATAAATCTTTCAAGTTGTATCTCTTTTGGAGTATATACAACTACACTCTCTTTTATATCATAAGCACTGTTTTCAAAAAAAAGTGGTATATCTATAAGGTATGGAAATTCAAATTTATCTTGTTTTTCACTTCTTAGTCTTATCTCATCCCTTATCTTAGGATGTAAAAACTCTTCTAAAGTTTTTTTAGCATCTTCGTTTGAAAAAACAAGTGAGCCAAGTTTTACTCTATCTACTTTTGAGTTTAGTACATACTCTTCACCAAAGGTCTCTTTAACCCAAGATGCAGAGCTTTGTAGTATCTCATGAGAGATAGTATCTGCATCAATTACTCTCATACCATTTAGTGCAAGTAACGATGCAACTGTACTTTTTCCAGTAGCAATTCCACCCGTTAGGGCGATAGCATATTTAAAAGCCATTAGTTTTTAATGATGCCTAAATATTCTTTACGGATGTAATTACCCATAGCAAAACTAGCTATATGAATATCACAATTATAGTAAGAAAGGTTATCAAGCATATCACTTCTTTGTAGGATGATATCTGCTGTTGGATGGTATTCTTTTGAACCTAAAAGTGCAGTTTGTCCATTACCTAAGTTATATGGCATAAGGATTTTAAAGTAATTTCCTAAAATCTGCATCATTGATTTGTTTGCTTCAACTTCGTCTAGGGACGGATGAGTAGTAACTAAAAGTCCGTCATCTTTTAAAACACGATTTATATGTGCAAAAGCTACACTATCAGCATCCATCTCAGTTATAACAACATCATAACTTTTATCAGCTTCATCTCTTAAAGCATCTAAATTAGAAGCTATAACTTTACACTCTATATCAGTATGCTTTTGTATCTCTTTAACCATAGCATCTGCATTTTCACTTACGATTAGAACATTTTGAGGATTTTTATTTGTACAAAGTGGTATGTGTACCATCATTTCAGAGTAGATAAATTCTTTCATTATTATAATTTCCTATTATTTTATTAAAGTGATTTTAGCATATTTGGATTAATTTTACTTAATTATAGATATAATTACATTAAATTTATAAAAATATAAAGGTAACAAATGGATTTTAATAAAATAAGAAAATTTTGTAGAGTTTTTCGTATAATTCTTGGATTGGCTTTGATTATAGCTGGTGTTGTAACTGGTATAGTATGGTTTTATTTAGGAGTTATCCCTCTTGTAGCTGGAATTGCTAATTTTTGTCCACTTTGTATAATCACTAAAAAATGTGATTTACCTCAAAATACGGAGTCTAATGATGAGTCAAATTAGTTATAAAGATGCTGGTGTAGATATAGATGCTGGTAATAGTTTTGTAGAAAATATCAAACCACTTGTAAAATCTACAAAGATAGAGGGTGTTATGGGTGGCATCGGTTCATTTGCTGGTGCATTTGAATTACCAAAGGGTTTTAAAGAGCCTGTAATGCTTGCTGCTACTGATGGAGTTGGTACAAAACTAAAACTAGCTATTGATAGTGGCATCCACAACACTGTTGGGATAGACTTAGTTGCTATGTGTGTAAATGACCTTTTATGTAACTTTGGTACACCATCATTCTTCTTAGATTACTATGCTACTGGTAAGCTTGATGTAAATGTTGCTACAAATGTAGTAGCAGGTATTGCTGAGGGTTGTAAAAGAAGTGAATGTGCATTAATCGGTGGTGAAACTGCTGAGATGCCAGGAATGTATAGTGAAGATGATTATGATTTAGCTGGTTTTGCTGTTGGTGTTGCTGAAAAAAGCGAGATGGATAGAGTAAGCCTTGTAAAAGCTGGACATAAACTTATAGCACTTCCTAGTTCTGGACTACATTCAAATGGTTTTTCACTTGCTAGAAAAGTTCTTTTTGAAAAAATGAATTTAGATTTTAATGAAGATTTTAATGGTAAGCCTTTGATTGAAACTCTACTAGAACCTACAAATATTTATGTAAAAACTTTCAAAAAACTAAAAAATGAGATAGTGGGTATGGCACATATAACTGGTGGTGGTATAGTTGAAAAC
>JAMOQV010000141.1 GCA_027068615.1 Helicobacteraceae bacterium
GTGATGAAGATTTTAACACAATCTTAGAATGTGCAAGACTCTCTCCTACATCATTTGGTATGCAGGGTGTAAAGTTATATGTTATAACAGATAAAACAAAAAAAGAGAAATTAAAACCGTTTTGTTGGAACCAAAACCAGATAGACAGCTGTTCACACCTTGTTGTGTTTACAACCAAAACAGAAGATTTAAAACCAGATAGTAAGTGGGTAAAACAAAGATTTGATGATAGAGGTTTATCTGATGAGATGAGAGATGCTTATCTAACAAGATATAGAGAATTTCATCAAGATAAAGATATATATGAGTGGGGAGCAAAACAAACATATATAACAATGGCAAATATGCTTAGTGTTGCTTCTATGCTTGGTATAGACTCTTGTCCTATAGAAGGTTTTGAAAAAGATAATGTTGAGAGTGTTTTAGGTATAGATATAACAAAAGAGGAGGTTAGTGTTATAGCATCTTTTGGTTATAGACTTAATTCTCAGTCAAAAAGATATAGGTTAGATTTAAAAGAGATGGTGGAGTTTTTATGATAATTTGTGCTGGAAATAATGAAACATTTGATTTTGCTACACCTATGGGCATTGGGCTTATTGAGACAACTATGAATTTAACAAGACTTTGTTTATTTGATAAACCTGAGTTTTTACTTTTTGTTGGAAGTGCTGGTAGTTATGGAGATGCTAAAATCTTTGATATTATAGAGTCTAAAACAGCTTCAAACATTGAGTTAGCTTTTTTAACTAACGATGCATACACACCACTTGACAATGTAGTATCAACAAATATAGAGCAAAAAGAAGAACTTATAGTAAACTCATCAAACTATATCTCAACTAATGAGGAACTAACAAAAAAGTTTTTAAACTTTGGGATTGGTATCGAAAATATGGAATTTTTTGCTGTTTTACAAGTAGCAAAAGAGTTTAATATACCAGCTGGTGGAGTTTTTTGTATAACAAACTACACTAATAAAGATGCTCATAATGATTTTATAAAAAATCATACAAAAGCAAAAGAGTTACTCACAAAACATGTAAAATCAAGGATTAAGGAGTTAACTAATGAATAAAACAAGAGTAGATGATATGTTAATCGAGATGATAACACCAAGAGTTAAACAAATAGAAGAAAAATTTGGTAATGGAGAAGGTTTGACTCAAGATGATATAAATACACTTTTATTGAAATCTCAATACAATCATATAAATCATCTTGATCAAAAACTAGATGAAGTTGTTGCAGATGTAGCTAGTTTAAAAGGTGAATTTAATGAATTAAAAAGTGAATTTAATGCTTTAAGAAGTGAATTTAATGCTTTAAGAAGTGAATTTGCACTTTTAAAAAGTGATATTGAAGCAACTATTCAAAAATCATTAAATAAAAATATGATGCTTCTTATAACTGTAATGGGATTTTTCGTAATTCTTTCAAAAATAATAGATAAATTTTAAGGCTATAAAATGAAACCATCACTAATGGACTTCACACAAAAAGAACTAATCGACATCATCCAACCAAAGTTTCGTGTGAAACAAATCTTTGGTTGGATGTATCATAACTATGCATCTGATTTTGAAGATATGAAAAATATTCCAAAATCTTTAAAAGAGGAGTTAGCATCTAAGTATGTTGTAAATCCTCTTAAGATTATAAATAAAGAAGTATCAAGTGATGGAACTATAAAGTACCTTTTAGAACTTCAAGATGGCAAAACCATGGAAGCTGTTTGGCTTAAAATGAAAGATGATATTTATGAAGATGGCAAACTTGTCCAAGAAGCAAAATACACTATATGTGTTTCAACTCAAGTTGGTTGTAAAGTAGGATGTTCTTTTTGTCTAACTGCAAAAGGTGGTTTTACAAGAGACTTGAGTGCTGGGGAGATAGTAGCACAAGTAGTAACTCTAAAAAAAGATAATAATCACAAACATAACCGTAAGATAAATATAGTTTATATGGGTATGGGTGAGCCACTAGATAACTTAGACAACCTAAGTCAAGCTATAAAAATCTTTCAAGAAGAAGAGGGCTTAGCTATAGGTGGTAAAAGACAAACAGTTTCAACAAGTGGACTAAGTTCCAAGATAGATAAACTAGGGGAGATGGACTTAGGTGTTCATATAGCTATCTCACTTCATGCTGTTGATGATGAACTAAGAAGTGAACTTATCCCTATGAATAAAGCTCATAATATCAACTCCATCATAGAAGCTGTAAAAAGATTTCCAATAGATACGAGAAAAAGGGTTATGTTTGAGTACCTTGTTATAAAAGATAAAAATGATGATTTAGCATCAGCTAAAAAGTTAGTAAAACTCCTTCATGGCATCAAAGCAAAAGTAAATCTTATATATTTTAACCCATATCCAGGAACACCTTATGATAGACCAAGTTATGAAGATATGTTTGCATTTCAAGAGTATCTTGTAAAACATGGACTACTTTGTACTATACGAGATTCTAAAGGTATAGATATATCTGCTGCTTGTGGACAACTAAAAGAGAAAAATAAAAAATAAACACATTAATAATGAGATTAGTTATATAAT
>JAMOQV010000142.1 GCA_027068615.1 Helicobacteraceae bacterium
ATAATAAAAATAAGGATAGTTTATGACTGGTGTAGATATATTTGAAGTTGTATTTTTAGTTGTAGTATTTTTAGTAGGTGTTGTAGGTTTTATAAAAGCAGCTACAAGTGATGATAAAAAATAGATATTTTGATATAATATAAGTGTTCCCACCATTACTGGTGGGACAAAATCCATTTAAGGAGGTCGCTTTTGAAGCGATTTAACCTGAAGCTTATTCTTAAATTTTGGCGATTTAAGATAAGTATAAAGGTGCAGAGGGTCTAAGCACCCTCTACCTCTCTTGAATGGATATTATAACATAAAAGGAAAAACAATGGCAGAGATAAAAACAAAAAAAACAAATACACAAAGAATTAAAAGGATATATAACCTATGTGAAGATCACTTTGGTGATGTTAGATTTGTAGGTATAAAGTTTCATAAAAAGATAGGTTGGATAGCAAAAGTTCAGTTTGATGGTGATTTTGAAAGTCTTACAGCAGATGGTGAAACAAGTGTAGAAGCTCTTCGCAATCTTAAAAATCGTGTTAAAAAAATCATAAAAAGATATAATGCAGTTTAATTTTAGGGAGACAAGGGAGTAAATCCCTTGACTATACTTAGTTTAGTATAGGTGTAAAGATACACATAAGTAGTATTACTAGGACTAACTTATTCATAAAATCTCCCTTAATTCAATATAGGAGGGCAAAAAAAAAGGTTGCAATGGGGATCAATCCATCACAACCTAATTTACCGCTCCATAAATTGAATTAAAGCTGTCCTAGTAGTTGGAATTATATCTAAAAAAAATTAAAAAGTGAAATTATAATTAATGCGGTAAAACGACCAACACACCAGGGAGGTCGTTTATGGATGTAATGATACACTTTTTATCTTACACTTACTTTATGCAATAAGACTAGATTTAAAAGTTATTCACATAGTGTTGTAACGAGTGAATAACTTTTATAAAACTAGCTAAGTTTTATTCACATTTTAGATATTTATTCACTTCATTTATAAAATCAACTTTACTTTTTATGTGGTACTTTTTATCGTATAGTTTAAACTCTAATTCGTTTGCATGAAGTAGAAGTCTTGAAGCTCCACTTTTTTGTATCCTCTCTTTTGCATCCAGCTCTTTATCTAAAAACTTTATTATATCTTCTTCAGTTTGTCCATATATAGGGTCTCCAACTATTGGATGTTTCACATGAAACAAATGTACTCTTATCTGGTGTTGTCTCCCTGTATGTGGGGAACACTCAACAAATGTCATATCTTTATCTTTTAGGTACTTTATAGGTTTTATATCTGTTTTTGATGGCTTTCCATCTTCGTGTACTTTTACAACCATACGAACTATCGCACTTTCATCTTGTTTTCTAAGTAGTGGTGCTGTTATGGTCATAGCATCTTTAAACTCCCCATGAACAAGTGCAAGATATTTTTTACTCATATCTCTCTCTTGAAACATCATTTTTAAATCTTTTTCACTCTCTTTATTTTTGGCACATAGAACTAAACCACTTGTTTCTTGGTCGATGCGATGGGCAATATTTGCATCACGACCAAACTGATACTTTAACTCATCTATAAGAGAATAGGGTGTTTTTCTGTTTTGTGGGTGGATTAGAACTCCACTTGGTTTATCAAACACTACAAATTCTTCAAAAACAGAATTTGGTTTTAGACCTTTTGTTATGGGTTCAAAGTAGATTAGCTCCACATCCCCCTCTATCTCTCCAGCAGTTTTTACCATAGGTTCGCCATCTATTATAAGCCTACCTTTTGATATATATCTTTGAGCCTCTTTTTGAGTACATTGTAATTCATTCATCAAAAATAAGAACGCTTTTTGTTTTTTTTTGGCAGACATTTTCTTCATAATAAATGGCAAAATTTTACCCCTTTTTAATCATCTTTTTTATATACTTCGTGACTTTAAAATTTATGAATTTTAGCATAAATATCCTACAAAATTATCACAAAGGCAAATTAATGATCGATAGATACTCAAGAGAAGAGATGGCATCAAAATGGACTTATCAAGCAAAATACCAAGCTTGGTTAGATGTAGAAAAAGCAGTCGTAAAAGCATGGGCTAAACTTGGTAAGATTCCTCAAGAAGATGCAGATAAGATTGTTAAAAATGCTGGGTTTGATATAAAGCGTATAGATGAGATAGAAGCAGTAACAAGACACGACCTTATAGCATTTACAACTTCAGTTTCTGAAACATTAGGCGATGAGAGTCGTTGGTTTCACTACGGTATGACAAGTTCTGATACTATTGATACAGCAGTTGCACTTCAGATGAAAGACTCACTAGAGTTAGTTATAAAAGATGTTAAGATGATTATGGAGTCTATCAAAAAAAGAGCGATGGAACATAAGATGACTCTTATGGTTGGTAGAAGCCACGGTATTCATGGTGAGCCTATAACATTTGGTTTGGTGTTAGCTGTTTGGTATGATGAGATGGCAAGACACTTAGAAAACCTAGAACAAACTATGGAAGTTATATCTGTTGGTCAAGTTAGTGGTGCTATGGGTAACTTTGCTCATGCTCCATTAGAGCTTGAAGAATACACTTGTGAAGAGTTAGGATTAAAACCAGCACCAGCATCAAATCAAGTTATACAAAGAGATAGATATGCAAGACTAGCAACAGCACTAGCACTTATGGCTTCTAGTATTGAAAAATTTGCAGTTCAAGTTAGACACTGGCAAAGAACAGAGGTTTATGAGTGTGAAGAGTTTTTTGCAAAAGGTCAAAAAGGCTCATCTGCGATGCCACATAAAAGAAACCCAATCCTAACAGAAAACATAACAGGGTTAGCTAGGATGATAAGAGCTTATGCAACTCCAGCTATGGAAAATGTTGCTTTATGGCACGAAAGAGATATATCTCACTCTTCAACTGAGAGATTTTGGCTTCCAGATGCATTTATAACAACTGACTTTATGTTACACCGTATGAACAATGTTATAGCAAATCTTACAGTTTATCCTGAAAATATGATGAAAAACCTAAACCTAACTGGTGGACTTGTTTTCTCTCAAAGAGTTTTACTAGAACTTCCACTTCAAGGTGTATCTCGTGAAGATGCTTATAAAATCGTACAAAGAAATGCTATGAAAGTTTGGGAAGAGATACAAAACGGTCGTCCAACTACAAATGAAGCAGGGGAGAGTCTGTACCTTAACCACCTT
>JAMOQV010000143.1 GCA_027068615.1 Helicobacteraceae bacterium
TTTATACTCTGAATAATGCTTTTTTGTCTATTAAATACATAGTCAATTATAACACCCTCATTTTCCATATCTTCATCAAACAAACAAACTAGCTTTACAGAACCATCTTCCATAGGTTCAGACTCATATATAACTATAACACTCTCTTCTATCTTTATAGAAGCCCCTTTATCTCTTATATTTTCTATATAAAAGATTAGATTTATCTCTTGATTTAGTATATTTTTCATAGCTTTTGTTTTTTTTACTTTTAAAGCTATAGATTTTGCAGATATATCTATAAGTTCACCTTTTACTCTTGAGCCTGTAAGAGATATAACTACAGGTATCAGTTTTGCACTTTTTACCCTACCGTGTAATCTTTCATTTGGATTATAATCAAGCATCCTAAACTTATATAAGATTGCATACTTTTCTTTTTGGCATATATATTTTACATTTGCTTTTACACTTTTTGTTAATACAGAAGATTGAAGTATGGTTGTTTTATCCATATCCATCACATAGCTTTGTAACTCTTCTACTCTTACATAAAGTAGTTCATCTGTTTTTTTAAGTATCTTAGATGATGTTGTTATACTCATACTATCATATATATTTAGAAGTTTCAAATCATTTTTATTTTCATCTATACTTTCAAGAAAATAGTGTATTTTTGCTTCTTGATCCATATTTTTTTGAAAATCATTTATGTACTCAACATCAGATGGGTCTAGTGGAATATTGTCAAAATCATTTTCAGATATAGCATCTAATGTTTTTAAAATTGGATCTAGTTCTGGGTCTGTGATATTTACAGCATATATATGAGCATCTATATCAAGATTTTGTTTATTTAAAAAGTTTAAAATTTGTAAATAATAATTTTGAGCTTTTTTTTGCATCTGTATAAAAGATATATCTTCAAATAAAACAACATATAAGTCAGCATCATATTGAGCCAGTATAAGCTTAGAATCTATAATCATCTCAACTTCATGTAAAAAGTTTTTGATAAATATCTCTTCATCTTTTGGAGAAAATTTGTTTGATGCTTCACTAATATCTATAGTCAAGATAGATAAAAGCTTATCTGCAACCATTTTTTCAAGAACTTTATCTTTTAAAAACTCTATATAAGTTAATCTTCCAGATATATAGTTTTGATTTTCTTGTTTTGGTTCATAGTCGTTATTTAACTCAAATGAAACAAGTGTATAGTTACCACTTCTGATACTTTTTATAAAAAAAGTACAATCCTTACTTATCTCAGTTGAAATAAATCTTTTAACAGGTTCATCATCTATGAAAAATTTCTTTACATCTATATTATTATCTACTTTTCTTTGAAGTTCTTTCATAGTTTTACATTTTAAGTCTCTTAAAAGCTGTTTAGAAGCATAATGAAATTTTTCATCCTTATATATTATATATGAGTGATGGTTTATGAGATTATTACCTAAAGATAAAGCCTGAACATATTCTTCATGTTTTAACATATCTTTTTGTATTTTTGCAATAACCTTTTTAGTATCTTGAGTAGTTGTTATAATAGATTTTGCATCTAATATAAAAGCAAGTTGAACAAGAGATGTCTTATAATCTTTTGGTAAAAGAAAATATATCAAAGGAAGTTCAACATCTGCAAAAAAATCAGTAGCCAATGAAGATATAACTTTATCAACTTTCTCTAAATCAACCAGATATAAATTATATTCTCTTTTTGGTTTTTTTACTTTTCTAAGATTTACAATATCGTGATCTTTATACTCATCTAAAAATATATCTTTATGCTGTGAAAAGTTATCTTTCTTATTATGCAAATAACATAGTTTTATCACTTTTGAACTCCATCAAGAACAGGAACAAAATCACACTCTTCTAACTCTTCGGATGTGATAGAACTACCATTTTTAGTATATCTAGTTATGATCTGCTTATTGCCTTTTTGCACAGGTGCAACTAAAATGCCACCATCACTTAACTGTTCAAAAAGTACATTTGGGATGCTTTTTGCAGTTGCAGAAAAAAGTATCCTATCATAAGGAGCATACTGTCTCCAACCATTTTGCCCATCATCTGTTCTTGTATGGATGTTATGGATGCCAAGCTCTCTAAAACGGCTTTTTGCTTCCAACATAAGTTGCTCAATCCTCTCTATAGTAAAAACACCACGAAAAAGATGAGATAAAACAGCAGCTTGATAACCACTACCACAACCAACTTCTAAAACTCTATCTGCACCTTTTGGTTTTAGATACTCGGTCATCTTTGAAACAGTAAGTGGAGAACTTATATATTGTGAAGCACCTATAGGTAAGGCATCTAACTTATAAGCATGATATCTAAAAGCTGATGGAACAAATACCTCTCTGTTAGTGTTAGCAATAGCCGATTTAACCTCATCACTCAAACTAAATCGAGCATCACACTCATTTGCTAACCTATTTGTTTTTGTTGCTGTTATTCTATCTAACCTAGTCATTACTTTTTATCCCAACATCCATATATCTTCTCATTTTAACTATCTCTTGTTTGTTATACTTCATTTTTAAAGAAGTTATATGACAATCCCTTTTAACCTCTCCAAATGGTGTTATAATACCACTTTGCCCAGTACACTCTTCATTTAAACTATCAGATGCTATAACATAACATTGATTCATTATAGCTAGTGCTTGAGTTAGTGTTTTAAAATTCTCAGTTCTTAAAACTCCCCACCAAGCAGGTATAGCTATAACATCAGCACCCTCTAACTTTTGCCATAACTTTTTAAAACGAAGCTCAAAACATATAAGAATACCTATCTTTACACCAGCTATATCTATAACAGTTATATCTTCTACATCTCCAGCTTCCATATAACGATGCTCATCACCAAACTTAAAAAGTTTAGCTTTTGCCTGCTCATAAACAACATCACCATTATAAAAAACTTTAGCAAAGTTATAAACTTTAAAACCTCTTTTTTCTAGCATCGTAAGGATTATAACTTTATCTAAAGAAACTCTCTTTATAGCTTCAATAGCAACAGATGCAAACTCACACATAGCTTCAAAGTTATCATAATCATAACCAGTCAAACAAACTTCTGGAGCTACAATGATAGAGTTTTTATCTGCTTCTTCTATAAGTTTTAAAAGTGTTTGTAAGTTGTTATCATAATCACAAGTAGTTTTAAAACTAAGAGAATAAAGATTAGAAGTCATCATCAAAACTTAAGCTTCCTTTTGAATAATTCGTTACAGTCCCCTCAAAGAAATTAGTTTTTTGATCATTAAATTTTGCAAAATCATCAACCCATTTTATAGGGTTTGATACATTATAAATCTTCTCAAAACCAACAGATGCCAATCTATCGTCTGCAAGATATTTTATATACTGCTCAACTATATCATTTGTTAAACCAAGAATTTGCCCTTGTGTTATATACTTACCCCAATTTACTTCTAACTCAACTGCTTCTTTAAACATCTCTATAACTTCAGCTTTTAACTCAGTAGTAAAAAGATCAGCTCTTTCTTTTTTAAGTGTATTTATAAGGTTTTGAAAAAGTACAAGGTGAGTTACTTCATCTCTTTGTATAAATCTTATCATCTGAGCAGAACCTAGCATCTTACCTGAACGAGCAAGTGTATAGATATAAGCAAAGCCACTATAAAAGTAGATTCCCTCTAAGATTTGATTTGCAAAACAAGCTTTTACAAAGTTTTCATCTGTTGGGTCTTCTGCTAATCTTGCATATGTTCTAAAAATAGCATCATTTTTAGTTTTTAACATCATATCTCTTCGCCATAAGTCATAAATCTCTTCAGAGTTTGTAGAGATGCTATCCACCATAACAGCATAACTTTGAGAGTGCAAAGCCTCTTCAAATGACTGACGAACAAGGATAAGGTTTATTTCTGGTGCAGTTACATAAGGATTTACATTGTCTATAAGGTTATTTGTTTGGAGTGAATCCATAAAGATTAATTGAGATAGTGCTTTATCATAAGCTGATTTTTCCATATCTGTAAGATTTTTATAATCATTTACATCACGAGTCATATCAACCTCTTTTGGAAACCAAGTGTTGTTTAGCATCATCTCCCAAAGATTATAAGCCCACTGATATTTTATATTGTTCAACTCAAAAATACCTGTTGGATTACCTCCAAATACTTTTCTGTCATTTACACTTTCAGTTGACTCTGGATTATATATCTTTTTTCTGTTCATTGTCCACTCCATATTTAATGTCTATAATTATATCAAATGAAGTTTTATGTCAGATAAAAATTTGAAATTTGAAGATTAAAGATAGGGCTAAAAACCCTATCTTTTAATATTATTTTCTACCGCGAGAAGCTCTTTTTCTTTCGTTTTCTGTTAAGAATTTTTTTCTAATTCTAATGTTTTCAGGTGTAACTTCAAGAAGTTCATCATCTTCAATCCACTCTAATGCTCTCTCAAGAGACATATCTCTAGGTGGAACAAGTTTTATAGCTTCATCAGCACCAGATGAACGAACATTTGACTGAGCTTTACCTTTGATAGGGTTAACTGAAAGGTCATTATCTTTTGCATGTTCACCAATAATCATACCCTCATAAACTTTAGTTTGAGGCTTGATATATAAAACACCACGGTTTTGGATATTAAACAGTGAAAAAGCAACTGCTTCACCATTTTCAGTAGAGATTAATGCACCATAACTTCTTGATTCCATTGTTCCACTAGCTGGACGGAAATCTAAGAAAGAGTGATTCATAACACCCTCACCTTTAGTATCTGTTAGGAATTGTCCACGGAAACCAATTAATGCACGAGCTGGAATTTCAAATTCAATTCTTTGAAAACCTTGACCCATTGGCATCATTGATTTCATCTCAGCTTTTCTTTTACCAAGACGCTCAATTACACTACCACCTAAATCTTCAGGAACATCAATAACTAAATGCTCATAAGGTTCACATTTAACACCTTCAATCTCTCTTATAATGACTTCAGGACGACTAATTCCAAACTCAAAACCTTCTCTTCTCATATTTTCAGCAAGAACAGTGATTTGAAGCTCTCCACGACCAGAAACTTTGAATTTACCCTCACCAACAACTTCATAGTTCATAGCAACATTTGTTGTCATTTCAGCTTCTAGTCTATCTTTAATCTTGTTAGAAGTTACATGTTTACCCTCTTGACCAGCAAGTGGAGAATCATTTACAGAAAATACAACTGAAAGAGTTGGCTCTTCAATGTGCATAGGGTCAAGTGCTACAGGATTAATAGGATCACATACAGTATCTCCAACATCAACAGTTTCCATACCAGCAAATGCTACGATATCTCCAGCTTCAGCTTGTTCAATCTCCATACGATTAAGACCATGAAAACCTATAAGTTTAGTGATACGACCTTTAACCATCTCGCCATCAGCTTTTGCAAGCATAACATTATCACCTTTGTTTACTCTACCATTAAAGATACGGCTAATACCGATTTTACCAACATAGTTATCATAATCAAGTGTAAATACTTGTGCTTGAAAGTCATTATCTGGTGAACCCTCTGGCTCTGGAACTTCGTTGATAATAGCTTCAAATATACATTTGAAATCACCATCTTCATCATTCATATCTGTTTTAGCCATACCATCACGAGCAGCTGCATAGATAACTGGGAAATCTTGTTGTTCATCAGTAGCACCCATATCTGCAAAAAGGTCAAACATCTCATCAACAACACGGTCTGGCTCAGCTGAAGGTTTATCTATCTTGTTAATAACAACGATAGGTTTTTTACCAAGTGCTAGCATCTTTTTAACAACAAACTTAGTTTGAGGCATAACACCCTCATAAGCATCAACAAGAACTAAAACACCATCAACCATCTTAAGAA
>JAMOQV010000144.1 GCA_027068615.1 Helicobacteraceae bacterium
AGATAGAAAACTTTTTAACTTTTTTAGCTACTAAAAAAAGAGTCTCTCCTACTACTCAGAATCAAGCCTTTTCTGCTTTACTCTTTTTATATAAAGAGGTTTTAGGTATAGATATGAGTGAATGGAATATTCAAGCCCTTCGGGCTCAAGAGAGAAAACATATACCTGTTGTTTTGACTAAAGATGAAGTTCAAAAAGTTTTACAAAATCTCAATGGTATCTATAAACTTATAGTTACTTTGATGTATGGATGTGGTCTTCGTATGAGTGAAGCTTTAAATCTTCGTGTAAAAGATATAGACTTTGGATTTGATAAGGTTTATATATGGGATTCTAAATCTTTAAAAGACAGAACTATACCACTTCCTTTAAAACTAAAAGATGAGCTTAAAGTTCAAGTTACAAGGGTTGAAGAGTTGCATAAAAAAGATTTAGAAGATGGTTATGGTAGTGTTTATCTAGCATTTTTATATGCAAAAAAATACCCTCATGCAAAGTTTGAAACAAAATGGCAGTACCTTTTTCCTATGACAAATCTCTCAAAAGACCCTAGAAGTAAAGAGTTAAGAAGACATCATATCCATCCTACAACATTAGGTAGAAATATAAAAGTAGCATCACAAAAAGCTCAACTTAACAAAAGAGTGACTTCACATATATTTAGACACTCTTATGCTACACATTTGCTTCAAGCTGGGATAGATTTACGAAGTATTCAAGAACTTTTAGGGCATAAATCTGTTGAGACTACTATGATATATACTCATGTAGTCTCAGAACTTAACAAGGCTAAGCTTGTTAGTCCTTTGGACTTTTAGATGGCTATAATGCTTTAGCCATTATTCTGTTTAGTCTTGCTATAAAGTCAACTGTATCATCTAGCTCCATACCATCAAACAGTTTAGCTTGGTCTAGTAGTACACCTGCTGCATCGTTGATTAGGTTTACATCAGAAGTATCTTTTAGCTTTTTAAGTAGCTCGTGATTTGGGTTGATTTGAAGTATAGGTTTTGGTGCTGGTGCATCACTGTTTTGTCCCATCTGCTTCATCATTTGGTACATCATATAAGCTGGGTCTTCTTTGTCCTCTTTTAGCTTAACTGGTGAGTCCACAAGTTCAGTTGTAGTTTCTACATCTTTTACACTATCGCCTAATGCATCTTTGAACTGTTTTAATAGTCCCTCATAAGTTTTAGCTGTTTCTTCTTCAGCTTTTTTCTCCTCTTCACTCTCTTCAAACTTAGCATCTGCTACTGGTACAAACTTGTACTCTTTATACTCTGTTACCATTGGGAAGATGATAGTATCTACCTCTTCATTTAGCACTAAAACATCGATGCCACGAGACTTAAATCTCTCAAGAGCTGGTGAGTTTTTAAGTAACTCTAGTGAAGTTTTACCAGTTATATAGTATATCTCTTTTTTCTCTTCATCTACATTTTTAACAAACTCCTCTATCATCACTTTTTCATCTGAGTTTAGAGTGTTGAACTGTAAAAGTTCTAAGATTTTTTCACGGTTTGCGAAGTCGCTGTAAAGCCCCTCTTTAAGTACATTTCCAAACTCTGCATAAAATTTGTCGTATTTTTCTTTGTCTTTTTTAGACATTTTTGCAAGTTCACTTAGCACTTTTTTAACAGATGCATTTTTGATTTTTGCCATAACTGCATTTGACTGTAAAATCTCACGAGAAACATTTAGTGGTAAATCTTTAGAGTCAATAACACCTCTTAAAAATCTCAAGTAAGTTGGCATAAGTTCTTTTTCATCATCAGTGATGAAAACACGGTTGATATAAAGCTTGATACCTGTTTGATAATCAACTCTATACAAGTCCATAGGAGCTTTTGAAGGGATATAAAAAAGTGTAGTGTACTCTATAGCACCCTCTGCTTTGTTGTGCATCCAAGCAAGTGGCTCTTCTGATGAGTGTGCGATTGAGCTATAAAAATCTTTATAATCTTCATCAGTTAAATCTTTTTTAGGGATTGTCCAAAGTGCATTAGCTTTGTTTATCTGAACATTTTCTACCTCTGTACGACTAGGCTCTGTCTCATTTCCTTCATCATCTGTAACAGCTGGAATATGTTTTTCTTTATCCATAAAGATTGGGAAAGGTATATGGTTTGAGTACTTTTTAACGATAGCTTCTATTCTATGCTCTTCTAAGAACTCCTCTTCACCCTCTTTCAGATGCATAACGATTTGTGTTCCGTGACCATCCATAGTAGTTGGCTCTATCTCAAATGAACCATCCCCCGCACTTGTCCATAAGTAAGCTTGTTCTTCTCCTGCTTTTTTTGTAGTAACTTCAACTTTATCTGCTACCATAAAACAAGCATAAAAACCAACACCAAACTGACCTATAAGGTTAGAATCCTCTTTTTGATCCCCTGTAAGATTTTCTAAAAATGCTTTAGTACCACTTTTTGCGATAGTACCTAAGTTGTTTATCAAATCTTCTTCATTCATACCGATACCAGTATCTTTGATAGTAAGTGTTTTAGCCTCTTTATTTGCTACTATATCGATACGAGGTGTAAAGTCTATATTTTTATACTTTTCATCTGTAAGAACTAGCATATTTAGTTTATCTAGTGCATCTGATGCATTAGATACTAACTCTCTTATAAAAATCTCTTTATTTGAGTAAAGTGAATGTATCATTAGGTTTAATATTTGATTTGCTTCTGTTTGAAATTGATGTTTTGCCATATCTAAATCCTTTATTTTTTGTTTGTAAAATAGTAGCAAAAAAAAGTTAACAAAACCTTTATATATCAATTAACCTTAGTCTATATCACTAAAGTTTTCTTAGTTTTGTTAAGAAAAGATATTTAGATATAATTATAAAAAAGTGGGAGAGATTAAAGATGAGATTTATCATAAGTTTATTTATCATAATGAGCTTAAACATATATGCAGAAGATGACTTGCTAGATAGTTTTGAAGATGAGTTTAGCGCCGCTACAGAGAAAAAAAGTGACCCACTAAGTGGTTATAACAAGATGATGACAAAGTATAACGATATATTTTATACAAAAGTTTTTTTTCCTATAAGTGATAAGTATGCAGAGATAGTTGCAGAACCTATTAGATTATCTATAGCAAATTTTTTTGATAACTTAAAATTCCCTATAAGATTTATAAACAATACTGCTCAACTAAAGTTTAAAAACTCTCTCGAAGAGTCTGAAAGATTTATCATAAACTCAACCATTGGTTTAGCTGGTTTATTTGATATAGCCAAATATAAGTTTAACATAAAAAAACACAACGAAGACTTTGGACAAACTTTAGGATACTATGGTGTAGGAAGTGGTTTTCATATAGTTTTGCCATTTTTAGGTCCATCAAACCTTAGAGATTCTTTATCTATTCTTGTAGATTCTCAAGCTGATGTCATATACTATCTTGATTATCAAGAGGCTATGGGTTCAAAAACTTTATATTATACAAATGAAGCGTCATTTAAATCCAAAGAATATAAAAGTTTAAAACAAGATGCGATAGAATTGTACCCATATTTAAAAGATATCTATGAACAACATAGAGAAAGCGAGATTAAAAGATGAAATTACTATTAATTATTTTCATATTTACACTATCATTGTTTGCAAATACTGCTGATTCACTAAAAGAACTTGTTCAGATAAAGTCTGATAAGGTCTTAACTATACTTAAAGATAACAACTTAACAAAAGAGGTAAAATACAACCAGATAAATGAAGAGGTAAACAACCTATTTGATTATGATATTATGGCTATGTTAAGCTTAGGTAAAAAAGGTCGTAAACTATTAGATAATAAGCAAAAAAAACTTTTTGTTAAACTTTTTACAGAACATATTAAAAAATCATATTTTGAAAAGTCAGATCTACTTACAGACAAAAAGATTATAGTAAAAGAAACAAAAAAACAAAAATCAAGAATTTTCATCATATCTGAAATTGTTGGTAAAAAAGACAGTAGTGAGATGATATATAAGTTTCATAAAAATAAACAAGGTAAATGGCTTATCTACGATGTAGAGATATCTGGAGTTAGCATCATAACATCATATAGAAAACAATTTCAAGAGATATTAAAAGATAATGATGTAGAAAAACTACTAGATGTAGTTAAATAATACATGTACTTAAACTATCCAAAAACTATACTTTTTATAGTATTTTTATTTTTACTATCTATATCTACAAATATCTCAAAAGTAGATATAGATGCCTCTAGTGAAACTCTCCTTTTAAAAAATGACAAAGATTTACAATACACAAGAGAGATAAATAAAATCTATGGCTCAAGTGAATATCTTGTTATAACATACACTCCAAAAAACAAAAGTTTATTAGATGATGAAACACTAAAAGATATAGCAGATATATCGGATGAATTAAAAAAGATAAAAAGTGTTGATTCTGTTATGTCGATACTAAATGTCCCATTACTACAAAATCCATCCAAATCCATAAAAGATATTATAAAACATATACCAACCTTACAAACAGATGATATAAACAAAACTCTAGCAAAAAAAGAGTTTTTAACAAGTGCCTTATATAAACACAACCTAGTAAGTGATGACTTTAAAACAACAGCGATACTAGTAAACCTAAAAAAAGATGAAAAGTACAATACCCTACTTCAAAAAAGAAATGACTTACTTTTTCAACAAGAAAACTCCTCTATAGATAAAGAAAAAAAGAGAGAACTTCTTAAGATAGAAAAAGAGTTTAAAAGCTATAGGGATAAGGTAAGAGAGTTAAATCACCAAAATATCATTAAGATAAGAGAGATTATAAAAAATCATCAACAAAATGCTCAACTGTTTTTAGGTGGAGTAAATATGATAACAGATGATATGATAAGTTTTGTAAAATCTGATGTTATAACTTATGGTGCTATTGTTATACTACTTATCATTATGATAATATGGAGCATATTAAAACAGTTTAAATTTGTATTTATCTCTATAACTATACTTTTTGCTTCAATTATGGCTATGCTTAGTTTTATAGGTTTAGTTGGTTGGGAGATAACCGTTGTTTCATCAAACTTTATCTCATTGGAGATGATTATAACTATGTCTTTAGTTATGCATCTTAGTGTTCACTACAACGAAGAGTTAAAATCAAATCCAACACTAACACATAAAGAGATTATAAGAAAAACAATACAAACGATGCTAAAACCATCTATTTTTGTTATATTTACCACTATAGTTGGTTTTTCATCATTGATAGCTTCTGGCATCGTTCCTGTTATAAACTTAGGTTGGATTATGAGTATTGGTGTTGCTATATCTTTAGTTCTTACTTTTATACTTTTTCCAACACTTATGATTTTATTTGAAAAACCGATGCTAAACAAAACAACAAATTCAGACTCATCTTTTACAAAAATATTGGCACATTTTACAATTTATCATCAAAAAACTATACTTATTGCTAGTATATTAGTTGTTATATTTAGTATCTCTGGTTCAAAACAAATCATAGTTGAAAACTCCTTTATAGACTACTTTAAAAAAGATACTGAGATATATAAGGGTATGAAAGTTATAGATGAACAACTAGGTGGAACAACACCACTTGATATTATCATAAACTTTGAAGAGGATAAACAAGATGATATATCTACATCACAAGATGATGATATGTTTAGTTCATTTGAAGATGAGTTTGACAAAGTAGAAAATGAAGAACAATACTGGTTTACATCACAAAAGATGCATAAGATAGAACAGATACACAACTATCTTACATCATTAAAAGAGGTTGGTAAAGTTTTATCTTTTGCAACTACACTTAAAATAACTAGAGATATAAACCATGGTAAAAATCTTGACAACTTAGAGTTAGCATTTTTATACAAAGAGTTACCAGAAAAATTCAAAAATATACTAGTAACTCCATATCTAAATCTAAAAGATAATCAAGTAAGATTTACACTAAGGATAAAAGACTCTATGCAAGGTCTAAGAAGGGGGGAACTTTTAAAAAGAATAAAAGAGGATATACATACAAAACTTGGCATAAAAAAAGAAAATATCCATCTAGCAAATATGATGGTTATGTATAACAATATGCTAAATTCTCTTTTCTCATCTCAGATAAAAACTTTATCTATAGTTTTACTGATGCTTTTTATAGTTTTCTTGATACTTTTCAAATCCCTAAAAGTAGCCCTGATAGCATCTATTGCAAACATAGTACCTATAGGTGTTATATTTGGCTTTATGGGATGGATGCATATACCTTTGGATATGATGACTATAACTATAGCTGCTATTAGTCTAGGGATAGCTGTTGATGATACTATACACTATATATATAGGTTTCAAAATGAACTAAAAAAAGATGCTAACTACAAACAAGCTATATATCGTTCACATACAAGTATAGGAAATGCTATGTTTTATACAACTATGATTATTATGATTGGTTTTTCTGTGCTTGTATTATCTAACTTTTATCCAACTATATACTTTGGACTTTTAACTATGGTAGCTATGTTTATGGCTATTGTAGCGGACTTGATACTATTGCCACGGCTTATCTTATGGTTAAAGCCATGGACTTTATAATTAGAAGAAGTCGAAATCATCAACTTCTTCTATAACTTCATCATCTATATCTGAAAATAATGTTTCTATCTGTAAACATGCACTAATAAGTGCAAAATCGTGTGAATGTATATCGTTTTCATCTTGTTCTATAAATACACCCTTTCTCCAATGAGATAATTCATCTCTTATGATATGTAGATTTTTTATAAAACTAGCATGTTCACTTCCAGATAATATACCTATATCCAAATCATTTAAAAACTCAGACAGATGATTTATAACAGCATATAGTTCTAAAAATTCTTCAAAAGGTTGTATCGCTTCTGCATATCTAGCTAAGAACTTAGAAACTGCTCCTAAATTTGTTTGAGTACCCTCTTCAAACTCTGATATAGCCTCATAAAAACTATTATCCAACTTATCCAACTCTAAAAGTTTAGATATAGAAGTTGGATCTACATTTGCAGAATATTCTTGTGCAGATATATCATCTTTGGCTTTTTCTTTAACTTTTGTTACTTTCTCTTTAACAACAAGTTTTTCTAAAGATTGAGTATAAGAGTTCTCTTTCGCTCGAATATGTTCTTCAAATGTTATATCTATAAGTAAAAACATATCAGCTAAACCATCAGACATATCTATATTTTTTCTATAAACTCTAAAAACTTTTTTACCATTAGATGTAGTGATATGTATTCTATTTTGCTCATAATCAACACTATTATAGCTACTAAAAGAATCTAAATAACCTTTTTTATTATCAAATAAACCTTTTGTATCTAGTGATATTTTATTTAAATCATCTTTAAAAAGTGGCTGAAATAAAGATTCAAAAGATTTTGAAAAGTGCTTAACCTTGCCATCTTTAAATATAATCATAGGTAAGCTATATGCATCTGTAATTTTAGATATAGTTTCCTTCTCTTTAGCAAGAAGTTCTGCTTGTTGATTTTCTCTAATAAGTTGTTGTAATAAATGCTTTTGAGATAATGAAAAAGCAACATCATAAATAGTCTCAATAAAAGCTTTTTTATCCAAAGGCTTAATTAAATACTTATCTATTTTTAAATTTATAGATTTTAAAAAATATTCCTGATCATTAAAAGCAGTAAGCATAATTACTGGAATATCTCTATCCCCTGTACGGATCTGTTCAATCATCTCAAGACCATTTATCTTTGGCATCTGAATATCTGATAAAATAAGGTCTATCTTATCTTGATATTTATAATATAACTCTAAGCCCTCTTCTCCATCATTGGCAACTAAAGTATTTTTAAAAAATATTTTTAATATTTTTTCAATCTCCTGTTGAGCTGAAGCATCATCTTCAGCATACAAAACAGTTAAGTTTTTCGTTAATTCTCTAACTTCTTTAACATCAAACATCTATACTTAAACCTTTTTAAACTTTATCTGAAATACTGTCTTTCCATTTTCAGATTCAACACTTATGCTACTTCCTTCAACCTCTTCTATCATCTTTTTAGTCATATAAAGACCTATCCCTGTACCTTTACCTTGCTCTTTTGTTGTAAAGTATGGATTGAAAATTTTATTTATTATATCTTTTGGTATTCCACCTGCATTATCTTCTATAAATAAACTTATATGTGTTTCATCCTCTTTTGTATATACCTTAATAACTTTTTCTTTATCACCTTCATAATCATCATAAGCATCTCTAGCATTTCCTACTATATTCATAATAGAGTGTTCAACTGAAGTTTTATTATGAAACACTTTTATAGAGTTATCCAAATCAACTTCTAATTTTATCGAACGATTTATTAACTGAGACATTATCATCTTTTGAACATTATTTACAGATTCACTAAGCATAATCTCATCTTGAGCTGTCTCTTTGTTAAACTCCATAAAGTCATTAATAGTCTCAGACATTTTTTGAACTTGTTCTTGTATAAATGATGTTGTTTTTTCTAATTCTTCATCATCTAATGCACCTATACTGTTTAAAAGAGAAAGATTAAGAGCAGATGCAGCAACAACATTTAATGGTTGTCTCCACTGATGGGCTATCATATTCATCATCTCACCCATTTGAGCAAGTTTAGACTGTTCCATTAAAAGTCTGTCTTTTTTTTGATTTTCTTTTATCTCTTCTTCTAGTTTTTTTACAGTATCTACAAGTTTTGCATGATATGTTTTTTCAACATGAAGACCACATTCAAGATCTTTCATTTTTTCTATAAGTGGTTTTATAAACTCTTTTTTTATAAGTGAACCATGTTGTGGAGCTATTAGGTTTATATCTAATTTTTCGATTTTTTGAAGAGTATAGTTAAATATATCTCTACTTGGCATATAAAGTTCATGAAACTTTTTGGCATCTTCAAAATAATCTTCATCTGCATAAAATTTCCAAGATGTTTCCAATCCACCAAAAATATCACTAGAAAAAAGAAGTTTATTGTTTAGAAGATAAGTTATATAAGAACCAGGAGTATGGCAATATGGAGTAGTTATAAACTTAAGAATCAAACCTGAAGATGTTTTTAATTTATAATTATTTTTTTCTAACTCATAATATTTTGATTTTATACCGTAATGTCTTAAAAATATTCTAACACTACTTCTTGTAACTATCTGTAAATCTTCTCTATCTATAACTTTTTCTATAGCAGGTACAGCAGCTCCAACATCAGGGTCTTGATGGTGTAATATGATATATTTTATCTGTTTTAATGATATAAGCTCTTTAACTTTTTTTACAACAGCTTTTGCTTCTAGCATAGAACCTGGGTCAATCAACATAGACTCATCACCATTTACAATCAAATACGGATAACATTGAAAAGGGTCATTTTCAATATACTCACCAACCCAAAAAACACCTTTTGATATCTCAATAGGTCTATTAAAATCCATTATTATTCTCACTTATCTATTAAATTTTCTGATGGTCTTCCAAGTAAAAAACCTTCTGCATAATCAAAGCCAAACTTCCTACCTTCATCAAGCACAGCTTGTTCCTCTACACCAACTAAGATTGTTTTTATACCTGCTTCTTTAGTATAGTTCATAAAAAATGTCAGTAAACTACGAGCTTTTTCATTTTTCCTAGCTCTTTTTATCAAACTTTGATTTATACGAATATACTCAGGCTCTAAAATCATTAACATTTCTAAGTTTATATTACTAACTCCAAAACCTTTAAGTACAACATTATAGCCTAATTTTTTAAAAGCCAACAATGTATCCAAACTTTTTGAATTGACAGTTAACTTTTCACCATCAATTACATTTAAAACAATCTTATTTGCACCTATAGCATACTTTGACGATAGATATATAATATAATTTTTCATAGCTGCAGAACGAAGATTGGCATCACTTAGATTTATATGAAAAGTAAAGTTTGTAAATGAAAATCTTTTAAAGGCTTTATCAAAAACAGCCTTAGATATATCTTCTATAATACCAGCTTTTTCACTCATAGGAACAAAAAATTCTGGAAGAATATATTCTGTACCATATTTTATTCTATAATAAACTTCATAAGAAGCTATCTGATTTGTTTCTAAACTAATGATAGGCTGATAAAAAGGAACCATTGTCTTTTGTTCTAAAGCTTCTACAGTTGTTTCTAACCATCGTAATGATTCATCTTTTTTATTAATCTCTGATTCAGATTCAATATCTAATACATATACACATTCATTATTAACTTTTAAATCATCTAAAATATCATCAATATAATCTAACAGGAATTTACAACTTTTAGAAGATAAAGAATTCTCTTTTGAAGAAAAAATCATCCCATAAAATAGATTAATATGAAGTTTAAACTTATCAAATTCAGAAATAAGAGTATTATGTCTATATGAAAAATCCTGTAAAGAACCCATAATCTCTTTTAAATAGTTTTTTTCAACTACATATATAATGATTCCTTGTTCTAGTTTAACCAAACAACCATTTTCTATACCGAAAAATCCTAGATGTTCATTAACAGTTTCTACTATCGCTTCTTTGGCATTTTCTCCAAACTCTTTAACTATCTCTTTAAATTTATCTATAACTACTAAAAATAAAACAGATTTGTCGTCATAAATTAAATTCTTCAAACTGCCATCACTACTACATCTAGTAGAATCTTCTTTATTTTCTACTTTTATGGTTGAACAAACTTTATAGAGTAAAGTAAAAAGTTTATCTACAGCAACTGGTTTTAGTAGTATTCCATCTATTTGAAAGTTTATAGAACTTCTTAAACTTTCACCAGAATTATGAGCTGTCATAACTATAATGTGTTGTTTTGGATTTATCTTTAAAACTTCCCCAATTAAAGCTATACCATCCATAATGGGCATAGTTAAATCTGTTATAATTAAATCATATTTCTTTTCATTATAAAATTCTAGTGCTTTTTGACCATTTTCTGCTGTTTTAACCTCTTTAAACAGTACAGAAAATATCTTTTCATACTGTGCCTGAGTCTCAAGATCATCCTCTACATATAAAACACAAAGATGCTTAGAAATGTTAAATAACTCTTTTCTCATTTTTAGTACCTAAATTTTTATCTGTATAATTATACCTCTTTTAACCTAAAAAGAGTACAATATCATATTAAAACTTCTATGAAAGAAAAATATGAAAATAATAGTGCCTGATTATATATACACAAATGAAGCAGTTTTGAGCGATTTAGCAATAGCTTTTGATAAAACAATACACAAAATTGCTTCACTTGAAGAACTTAAAAAATCATACAAAGATGTAGAAATTATAAAACTTGCCAAAAATACTCTTATAATGCCTGGACTTATAAACTCTCATGTACATATAGAATTTAGTGCAAATAAAACAAATCTAAGTTACGGAGATTTTATAAACTGGCTTTATAGTGTTATAGAAAACAGAGAAGAACTTATAAATGGTTGCGATAAAAATTGTATGGCTAAAGCATGTGAAGATATGTTAGAGAGTGGCATCACAACATTTGGAGCTATAAGTTCACATGCTATGGATCTGGAAGCTTGTGTAAATGCCAAACAAAATGTGGTGTTTTTCAATGAACTAATAGGTTCTCAAGCTGTTATGGCAGATACATTGTATGGTGATTTTATATCAAGGTTAGAAGCTTCAAAAAGTGTTAAAAGAGATGGTTTTTATCCTGCTGTTGCTATACATTCTCCTTACTCGGTACACCCTATTTTGGTAAAAAAAGCTTTAAAACTAGCAAAAGAAGAAGGTCTAAAACTAACAGCACACTTTATGGAAAGTCAAGCTGAAAGAGATTGGCTAGATAATAATAATGGAGACTTTAAAGAATTTTTTGACAAACTTTTAAAACAAAATTCAGCAGTTTCAAGCTCAAAAGAGTTTTTAGAGTATTTTAACACTCATAATGCACTTTTGACACATGTTGTAAATGCAGATGAAGATGAATTAAATACTATCGCTAAAAATAATCATACAATCATACACTGTCCAATTTCAAATAGACTATTGGGTAACAAAACTTTAGATATAAAAAAACTTATAGATAAAAACATACGATGGGTTGTAGCAACAGATGGTCTTAGTTCAAACTATAAACTTGATCTTTTTGAAGAGATGAAGATATCACTTTTTATGCATAGTGAAGCACCATTGTTAGAACTAGCAAAACAACTTATTAAAGGGGTTACTATACATCCAGCAAATGCATTAGGTCTAAATACTGGAGAGATAAAAGAGGGGAAAAATGCAGATATGCTAGTCCTTAATTTAGATAAAAAACCAAATGAAGAATTACCTATACATCTTATACTACATAGATACGACATATCAAAGATATATATCAATGGAAAACAAGTTAAAGGGGACTAAATAACTATGAAATATATAAAAATGCTTTTTTTACCAATCACTATGCCTTTAAAATTTATCCAAGAGTATTTTAAATCTATGATATTTTTACTGATAGTTTTTGTAATATTTATTCCTACAGATGAAGAAAACTTACTTCAAAATAATCTTCAAGAGATCAAACTATCTGGTGCGATAATGGATTCTACTGAGATAGTAAAACAGATAGATAAAGCAAGAAAAAACAAACATATAAAAGGTGTACTTCTAAATGTAGATTCTCCAGGTGGAGCAGTTGCACCATCCATAGAGATAGCCTATGCCATTAAAAGGTTAAAAACTACAAAACCTGTTGTTGTTTACGCTAGTGGCACTATTGCAAGTGGTAGTTACTATGCAAGTATATGGGCTGATAAAATTATAGCAAATCCAGGTAGTATGGTTGGAAGTATAGGTGTTATAATGGAGGGAGCAAACCTTAGTGGTCTTATGCAAAAACTAGGTATAAAATCACAAAGTATCCAAGCAGGAAAGTATAAAAAAGTTGGAACACCTGAGAGAGAATGGACAAAATCAGAAGTAGCAGAATTAAACAAAGTTATACAAGGTACTTATGATATGTTTACAAAAGATGTAGCAGATGCAAGAAAATTGAACTATTTAGATAGAGATAAATTTGCAAATGCTCATATATTTACAGCTTTTCAAGCTAAAGAAGTTGGACTTATAGACTCATTGGGTGTAAGTTATGATGCAAAAAAAGAGGTTGAAAAACTATCAGATGTATCAAAACCAATTTGGAACAAAGAAAGTAAACTAGATAAAATACTCAAAAAACTATCAGCTTCAACTGCTGTATTGCTATATACTTACTTTCCAGCTATGGTTTTAAAGTAATTTTATCTAATCATTAGCGATAAAAAGATATCATTTTGGTATCTTACTTAAATATATAGGAAAAAATATGACAAAAGCTGGTTTTGTTTCCCTTATTGGTCGTCCAAATGCAGGAAAAAGTACTCTAATGAACTCACTTTTAGGCGAAAAGATTGCAATGGTAAGCCAAAAAGCAAATGCTACAAGAAGAAGATCAAACGCTATCGTTATGTATGAAGATACACAAATCATCTTTGTAGATACTCCTGGTTTGCATGAGAGGGAAAAAATCCTTAATCAGTTTATGCTAGATGAGGCATTAAAAGCTATGGGTGATTGTGACTTGATAGTATATCTTGCACCTGTTACTGATAGTGTTGAACATTATGAAAAGTTTTTAGAACTTAACAACGATAAGGTAAAACATATAATTGCTCTTAGCAAGATAGACCAAGTATCTCAAGAAAAACTTTTTAAAAAGATAAACCAATACAACCAATTTTCAGACCGTTTTGAAGCACTTATACCAGTAGCTATACCTAGAAAAGTTGGTCATGAGGACTTACTAAAAACTATAAGTAAAAATCTACCAGAATCACCTTTTTTATATGACCCAGATGATTTAACAAGTGAACTTGTTAGAGATATATATGCAGGTTTTATCCGTGAAGGTATATTTGAAAATATAAGTGATGAGATACCTTATGAGAGTGATGTTTTGATAGACTCTATAGAAGAGGAAAAAAACATAGACAAAATCTATGCAACTATCATCATTGAAAAAGAGTCTCAAAAAGGTATCATCATAGGTCGTGGTGGAGAGTCTATAAAAAGGATAGGAAAATCTGCTCGTGAAAAGATAGAAAGACTAAGTGGTAAAAAAGCTTACTTAAACTTACAAGTTAGTGTAAAAAAAGGTTGGTCAAAAGATAAAACATACTTAGAAGAGTTGGGTTATAAATCATGATAAAATTAGCACTTATTTTACTTTTAAGTAGTTATATATTTGCTTCTTCTCTTTTAACTACTTACAAAGACTATGGGATAGAATCTGTTCAAGAACAACTTGATTATGAATTAACAGATAAAACTTTTTGGGATAAATACCTCAAAAACAAAGATTTATCATTTGGTTATATAGAACAATATAAGTCAATTTTAACTTGTGATAAAGAGTCTTCTACACTTAAACTTTATCAAAAATCAGAAAATGGCAAATTTAAACTTATAAAAAAGTATAATGCATTTACTGGAAAATACAAAGGCGATAAAGTTAAAGAGGGAGATAGAAGAACACCTATAGGGTTATACAATCTTGTAGAAGTTATAAATAAGTTAGACCCTTTTTACGGACCTCTAGCTTTTGTAACATCATATCCAAATATATACGATAGATATCATGGAAAAAATGGTAGTGGCATCTGGATACACGGTCTTCCTGAAAATCAAAAAAGAGACAAATACACAAAAGGGTGTATAGCTATACAAAATAAAAATATAAAAACCCTAAATAAAACTATAGATATACAAAATACTCTTCTTATCATAAACAAAAACAGATATCTAAAAAAAGTTACAAAAAAAGAGATGAGTACAATTCTATCTGAGTTATATAGATGGAGATACTCGTGGATATACAATGATATAAACCAATACTTAGACTTCTACTCTGATAAGTTTATAAAAAGCAATGGAGCAAAGATAAAATCTTTTAAAAGATACAAAAAAAGAATTTTTGCAAAAAAAGAGAGAAAATCTATAGTATTTAAAAATCTAAATGTCATACCATATCCAAACACAAAAGATATATACAAAATCTCATTTACAGAGATTTACAAATCTGACTCTTTAAAGTTTATCGGTGAAAAAATTCTAATGGTAAAACTAACAAAAGATACTATTAAAATATTTACAGAAAACTAAAATTTTATAGTAAAAAGAGGAAAAAACAGTTATAAACATGGATAAAACAAAAAAACCTTTTTCCTCTACATTGGCTATAAATACAAATCAAAACTATATATATGCTAAAGACGGTGTAGTAAGTAAAATCAAAAATCCATCTTTTTCAAAAGAGCAGTTTGTTATATCTACTCTTGATGTAAAAAATACAATAAGCACAAATATCTCCATAAGTAAAAATATAGATGAAGAGGATATATACGATGCCATAGCTACAAAAGCTTATGATGAGTTAGGACTAGACCAAGCACTAGAATATCATATAGACTTTATAGAGATATTTACTAAAGAGGATGAAGAAAATAGAAATTTTCATCTTTTTATAGTTGATCCATCAGTTATAGAACAAATATACAAAGATGTTCAAAAACAGATAAAATATATAGATATCATCATACCATCTCCCCTACTTCTAAAAACACTATATACAAACAATATCATAGAAGATACTAAAACACATTGTTTTATATACTTTCAAAATACAGATGCATTTATAGCTATATATGATGAAGCAAATTTTGTATATACAAAGTCATTAAAATACTCATTTAACCAGCTTCACGAAAGATTTTGTGAACTTTATGGGGAAAGAGTTGAGTTTAAAGACTTTATGACTTTTTTCAAAAAAGAGAATTTAAAAGATACTAACAGTGATTATAAAGAATACTTTATAAAACTATATAAAGAGATATTTTTAAATATAAATGATGTTTTAACCTATATAAAAAGAGCTTACGACTTAGAATCTATAGACAAGATATATATAGGTTGTGAAGTTGATACAGTTATGAAACTTGATGAGATACTAGAGTATCAACTAAATATAAAAACTTATAATTTTGACTTTGAATATGGTTTTGAAAAAAGTGAAAACTATATAGACCAACTACAATACTTAATGCTTTTATATCCAGATATAGACGAAGAAGACAAATATCTTTGTAACTTCACTATGTTTGAGCGACCACCACGATTTTTAAAAAGGAAAAGTGGTCAGATTATAGTTCTAACTTTGGCATCTATCATATTAGCTTTTATATACCCTGCTTCATACTGGGTATTGACCTATGCAAATAACCTACAGTACAAACTACTAAACAAAAACTATAAAGAGATACATAGTATAAGAAGTGTAAGAGAAGTTGCCATAAAAAATAAAAAACAAGAGAAAGAAAAAGCACTAAAACTATTAAATACAGAAAAACAAAAGTATATAAACAAAAAAAACACCCTGATTAAGATTCATAAAGTAAAAGTAAACTACCCCATGAAAGCAAAACTTTTAACTATACTGACAAAAGATTTAAACAAATTTAATGTAAAAGTAAATGCTATCTCTTACGACCAACAAGAAGATGCAAAAAACTTTTACTTCAACCTTATCTCAAAAAAAGACAAACAGATAACCTCTCTTATAAAATACTTAACAAAAGAGCATCTTAATATGTTTGATTTTTCTATAGAAAATATCTACTATGATGAGATAGACAAAAGATATATAAGTAGATTGAAGGTTGTTGTATTATGAGAATATCCCTAGAAGACTTTTTACAAACTATAGACGAATCATTTAAAGATAAAACACAAAAAGATACATATATGGTTTACTTTATGCTTTTTAGTGTTATATTTTCTATATCTTATTTTTTTCTTTGGGATATAGCTAAAAAAGATTTTTTACAAACTCAACAAAAGATTTTAGATATAAAGTCTCAACTTCATTCTGATAAGTTTTATCTACAACTAAACCCTAAAACAAAACTAATCCAACTAGATAAAGAGATAAAATCAGCCAATGCACAGATGCAGATACATAAACAAAACAACATATATATAAAAGAGAAGATTCAAACAATATCTTCACTTATATATGATGAAGTCGCTTGGGGTAATTACTTATACTCTATCTCTCAAAAAGCTAAAGAGTATAATGTAAAGATACTAAACCTTACAAACAGATACAACATAAATAAAAATTCATTTGGGCATATACTAGATATAGATATAAGAAGTAAATCCAACTACAAAGATACCCTAAAGTTTATAAACTCACTAGAGCAAAGTGACTTAGTAGTAGATATACACGACTTAAATATAACAGCAAAAGATGCACTTTATACAGACTTAAATATCTCAGTATGGGGGATAGCATATTGATAAAGATACTAAATTTAACTATTTTATTTTCACTACTTAGCATAAGTATCGCTGATGAACTACAATGGGTAGATAAACAGATAGAAGTGATAAAACCTAAAAGAAAAGGGATATCAAGCAAGGACATAGATAAACTTAAAGACCCTTTTGTATTTTTAAGTAAAAGACCAACATACTACAAAAGCTATAAATCAAAAAAGTATAAAACTAAAAGATACACTAAAACAACAAAAACAAACTCCACTACAAAACTACACCTAGAAGCGATAATGAACAAATCAGCTTTAATAAATCAAAAATGGTATAAAGTTGGACAAAAAGTGCAAAACTTTAAGATAAAAGAGATTAGTCCGACTAAAGTTATATTACTAAAAGCTTCAAGAGTTATGATACTCTCAACTGATACAAAAAATACAACTTTAAAATTTAACAAATAGATAGGAAATAAAATGAAACTTCTAAAAAAACAGTTTTTTATATCTTGCCTCATAGTATCACTATCAACTACAACTATGTTGGCTGATTGTAAATATGAGCTTTTTAATATAAGCTCAACTAAAAATACAAAAATCATAGACTTTATAGACCAACTAAGTGATGAGTGTGAGTACAGCATCATCATAACAGATGATATAGCAAAAAAGATATTACAACAAAAACTAAACAAAACACATATCAAAAACCTAACCATAGATGAAGTTTTTAAAATCATACTTGATGAAAATAATTTATCATATACATTTGATGGCAATATCTTAAAAATCTCTTATCTAAAAACAAAAGTTTTCTCCATCGACTATATCTTATCTCAAAGAAAAGGTGTTGGAAATACAAATGTAACACTAAGCTCTTCAACAAGTCAGCAACAAGACTCAGGAGTTAAGTCAAAGATAGGAACAACGATAGAATCAAGTGATGAAGTTGTATTTTGGAAAGAGTTGGATGTTGAGTTTAAAAGCATCCTTAATAGACCAGAAGATATATATGAAGCCCCTACCCCCATCATAAATAAAAATGCTGGACTTATAACAGTAACAGCTTCATCAAAACAGATAAAAAGATTTGAGCATTATCTAAAAAAATTACAAAAAAAAGTTCAACTTCAAGTTTTATTAGATGTTCAACTTATAGCTGTAACTATGGATGAGTCACATTCAAAAGGGATAGATTGGCAACAACTATATACTCTACAAAACCTTTCATATAGTGCAGAAGCACTTTATAATAAAAATGTAACAGATTGGACTTCAAACCCTATAAATATAGAAAGTACAGCTATACCATCAGTATCTGGAAATGCAAGACTTGTAAGTGTAAAGACGCAAGGTTCATTAAATGAGGTTATAAAGTTTTTAGAGACTCAAGGTGATTTAACCTCTATATCTAATCCTAAAGTTTTAACACTTAACAATCAACCAGCACTTATAACTGCTGGTACTGAGTATTTTTATAAACTAACAACCACAGAAACATTAGCAGGAGGAACAGGTGCTGGAACTCAAAGCTCATCAGATACTATAAACTCTGTTTTTGCAGGTGTACTTTTATCGATAACACCAGAGATAGCAGATGACAGGACAATAACACTAAAGATAAACCCATCACTTTCAGAAACAAGACAAGATATGACAACTGCCACTTCATCAGGTCGAGATATGCCACCTGATTTGGACAGAAGACAATTATCTTCTGTTGTAACACTAAAAGATGGTAACAGAATAATACTTGGTGGACTTATAAATAAAAAAGATACTATAGATTCAAACTCACTACCTATACTTGGAGATATCCCTATACTTGGTAATCTTTTTAGCTATGAAAAAAAATCAAAACATATACAAGAGTTGGTTCTTATCATAGAACCACATATCATAGACAAGGATGTAAAATCTTTTTCACTATCTAAGTTAGGATATAAAGGGATAAAAAACAAATAATGTATAAACAAATATTTGAGGATTCTAAAGAGATTTTTTTAGATACTCTAAGACCTAGTGACTATGTTCAACTAGATAGAGTTTATACCATATATAACTCTTTAAAAGCATCTTTGGATAAACCTCTTAAGATGATTTTACTATATGGAAAACCAGGGACTGGAAAGAGTATGCTTCTTTCAAAACTCTACTCTGAATTAAAAGACACAAAAGATATTTTTTTATATCAGATACCTATGTTAGATGAAGATGAATTTTTTAAGGTATTGGCTAGAGATATATTTCATACAAAAGATGAGAGTTTAAACTATACTAAGTTTATAGATATTGTTCAATCTTCTATACTAAATACTACCCCTATCATACTACTAGATGAAGCTCAACTATACTCAGATGCACAGATGGAGAGGATAAGACTACTCTCAGATACAAGAAAAGTAAAATTTGTTATAACTCTACATAAAACAAATAAAGAGGACTTGCTTGCAAAAGAACATTTTCAAACTAGGATTTGGGAAAATATAGTGCTAGAAAATGCAACAAAAAATGAACTAAAAATATATATACAAAAAAAACTACTAAAAGCAAACTGTTTTGATAGTGTAAATATGATAACAGATAAAAATATATCTCTAATATACAAACTTACAAATGGTAACTATAGAGATACAAACAAACTTATGCATACTGTTTTTGAAATATATCTACAATATATAAAAACTAATAAAAAGATAAAAACTACATATATACCATCAAAAATTATAGAGATGTCAGCTATACATACAGGACTCATAGATGCTTAATGTAGATGAGTTGGAAAAAAGATATCTAAGATATAAGCTAAAATCTTTTTTACCATATAGCATATTCTTTATCATAGTATTTTTGAGTGCATTTATTGTACTTGAGACAATATATATAAAAACAGATAAAACAGAAAAGATAAAAACACCTAAAAAACAAGAAAAGATAAAAGAGATACCAAAACAATTAGATAAAAAACAAAATGATAAAATTATCATTGAGCCATCGTATGAGTTTATAAAAAATATAGCATCTAGTACAAATAAACCAAAAAAAATAGTAAAAAAAACAAAAAACAAAGAGGTCAAACAAAAGAAAAAACTAATCATAAAAAAACAAGATGATAAAGATAGTATAAAAATCATATTAAAAAGATTTAAAAATACTAAGAGTCCAACTCTTAGCCTATTTTTGGCAAAAAAGTATTATGATTTAAAAGATTATAAAAATGCTTATAAATATGCTTTTATAACAAATGACTTAGATAACAAGATAGAAGAGAGTTGGATAATCTTTATAAAATCTATGATAAAACTAGATAAAAAACAAAAAGCTATAAAAACACTAAAACTATATATACAACATTCAGACTCTCAAAAAGCAAAAAAATTACTCAACGATATATATACTGGAAAATTCTAATGAAAATACTAATACTCTTTATCATAACAACTATACTATATGCAAATAGTGAAAAAAGGATGTATAATCTATATCAACATAAAAAGTTTTCAAAAGCTTGTGATACTGGATTTTACAATATTTCAAAATACTCTAAAAATGAAAACTTTGTATCTTTATATGCTTTTTCTTGTCTAAAAGCAGATCAAATAGACAGATTAGCATTAGCCATAACAAAACTCAAAAAAACAAAAGAATCAAGAAAAAATGCTGTTTATTTTTCTATCATCTTGATGCAAAAAAAACTGCTATACTATGCTTTATTAGATGGTTATAATCTCAGCAAATTTAATTTTCCATCAACAAAACATATAATTTCTAAAGTTTTTGATTTTTATGCACAATTAAATATAGATAAAGTACAAAAATACTACATTTTTCAAGATAAAAATGATAAACTTTTAAAATATAAACTTTATCTTTTAGATACTAAAGATTTAAAAAAGATGATAATAGAAGAGATTTATAACAATAAACTCATAAAAAAACATAGTTACTGGTAAAGAGAGAATCTTAAAATATGGATAGAATAACAAACGACTTAATACAAAACGGTTCTATCATGAAAACACAAGTTGAGAGACTTCTTTCAAAAGGTGTAAAAGAGGAGTTTATCCTTAGAGATATAACTCTATCTGGTTTTATGACTATGGACAGACTTATAAGATTTATTGTTCAAAAAATCCGTGATGGTGTTTATGAACTCTCTATAATAGATAACTATGATTATATATCTGAAAAGGATGTACTAAAAGAGTTAGCAAGAGAGTTAGAACTTAGTTTTATAGATTTGGATTCTATAGATATGGACTATAAACTTATAAGTAAAACATCACTACCTCAACTACAAAAATGCAAAGCTATCCCAATATCTGAAGATGATATGAGCATCTTAGTAGCACTAAATGACCCACTAAATATAGAAGCAAGAGAGAGTATAGAGAGGCTATATCCTAGAAAACTAGTAAAAATAGCAGTAGCTACATATAAACAAATCAACTCATACCTTTTAAAAGTAGCACTAAAAGACAGTGTAAAAGATTTGGTAAAAAAGATACGAGATGAGTTAAACTCTATAAGTAGTATAGAAGAGCAACAAGAAGCATCATCTATACTACTTCTTATTGATGTTATACTAAAGTCCTGTATAAAAGGTCGTGCTAGTGATATTCACATAGAACCAACTGAAAAAAACTGTACAGTTAGAGGTCGTGTTGATGGTAAACTAACAGAGATGTTTATATTTGAAAAAGATATATACCCACCTTTAGCATCTCGATTAAAACTACTCTCAAACTTAGATATAGCAGAGAAAAGAAAACCTCAAGATGGTCGTTTTTCAACTTTAGTTGGCAAAAATGAGTTTGATTTTCGTATATCTACTTTACCAACTATATATGGTGAATCTATAGTTATGAGGATACTAGATAAAGAAAAAGCACTAGTAAAGCTAGAAGATGCTGGTATGGATAGTATAAGTTATAAAAAGTTTATAAAAGGGTTACAAGCACCTCATGGCATCATCCTTGTAACTGGTCCAACAGGAAGTGGTAAAACAACTACTCTTTATGGTGCATTAAATGAGCTTAGAAATAGTGAAGATAAAGTTATAACAGTTGAAGACCCTGTAGAGTATAGAATGAATCTAATACAACAAGTTCAGGTAAATACAAAAGTTGGATTGACATTTTCAACAGCTCTTCGCTCCATACTAAGACAAGACCCAGATAAGATTATGATAGGTGAAATTAGAGATAAAGAAACACTAGAGATAGCTATAAAAGCAGCTTTAACTGGGCATCTTGTTATCTCAACACTCCATACAAACGACTCTATAAGTGCTATAGCTCGTATGGTAGATATGGGGATTGAACACTATCTTATAAGTGGTGCTTTAGTATCTATACAAGCTCAAAGGCTTGTTAGAAAGATATGTAAACATTGTAAAGTACAAGAGAGTATCTCATCTGCAACCATTCAAGAGATAAAACACCTTATACCTGAAAATGCAAAATTTTATATAGGTAGAGGATGCAAAGAGTGTAACGACACGGGTTATATGGGTAGAGAGATGATTTGTGAAGTTTTAACCATAACCGAAGAGTTATCATCACTTATAGCAAAAGGTGCTTCTAAAGAGATGCTAAAAGAACAAGCTATAAAAGATGGTTTTATAGATATATATCAAAATGGCTTACAAAAAGCTCTATCTGGCATAACTACACTTAAAGAGATACTTAGAGTAGCAAAATCATGAACTACTACATAGCAACCATATTAACAAAAGGTAAGAAAAAACAACTACCAATATATGCAAAAACAAAAAAAGAAGCAACATCTTATGCTAAAAAAAAATCAACTGGAATCTTGATAAAAGTAGTAGAGAGTGAAGAACCATTTGAAAATAAATTTAACCGTATAAAAAAAGATATATTACAAAACATACAAAAGAAAAAAATAAATCCAGATGCACTTATAGGGGCGATAAGACAACTAGCTGTTATGACAAATGCAAGTATATCTATACACGATTCCATATACGATATAGCAACATCAACAAACGATACGGCATTAAAAACAGTCTTTACAAAAGTAGCTGATGATATCAACTCAGGTAGTTCACTATACGACTCTATGAAAAACTATAGGTTTGAGCTTGGAAATCTAACTCTAGCTATGATACAACTAGGTGAAAAAACTGGTAACTTAGATGATGCACTCTACTCACTAGCAAATATGTTAGAAGAGATTCGTGCAAATATAATCAAGTTTAAAAAAGCGATGGCATACCCTAGAAATGTTATGATAGCTATGGCTGTCGCTTTTACTATACTTATATCTTATGTTGTACCTCAATTTAAAGCTATATTTGAAGAATTAAATGCTCAACTACCTCTTCCAACTCAGATACTTTTAACTTTAGAGTATCTATTTAACAACTATGGATTATATCTTTTAGCAACATTATTTTCAATATTTAGTATTTTAAAATACCTTATAAATAACAATAAAGATATTAAATACCGTTGGCATCAACTTCTACTAAAAACATATCTTATAAAAGATATCATTAAATTTTCTACACTAAATAGATTTACACTTGTTTTCTCTGAACTAGTACATGCTGGTATCCCTATAGCTGAAGCCCTAGACACTTCGATAGGTATGATAGATAATCTTGTTCTAAAAAACAAACTTTTTTCAGTTAGAATGGTTGTTGAAAAAGGTGGAACTCTAAAACAGGGTTTAGAAGATACTCAACTATTTGAAAATATGATTATACAGATGATAAAAGCTGGTGAAGATAGTGGAACACTAGACAATATGATAAATAAAGTAGCACAATACTATAAAATGAGATTTGATGCCATCATAGATGGACTATCTGAAGCAGTAGAACCAATAATGCTTTTTATAATGGCTAGCATGGTTCTGCTTCTAGCTCTTGGTATATTTTTACCTATGTGGGATATGGGTAATGCTGTTCATGGTAGATGAAATTTTACTTTACCAATCGTCTTTTCTTAATAATTAAGCACTTTGTCTAAATACATTATTTCTATGATAATAAAAATATTGTATTCTTTTCTCATTTATAAATATACTATCTAGTTTATAATTATCAAGGTGTTTTGTAACATCTTGATTTAATTTAGGAGAATATATTATCGTTCCATCATTATCAAAAGAGATATATCCTTGGTCAAATAAAATATCCATATTTCGACTCAATAGTAAACCATTATTTGGATCATATGCTTCATTATCGTTTGAGCATTGAATAAATGGTTTGATATGACTTGCAACCAATGATGGGTATGATAATTTTTCAAGCATACATTGAGTGGAATAAAGTTTATCTTCAACTTCTTCTTTTAATAGGTTTTTATAAATTCTATGTAAATAGCCATCGCGTTTTCTAGCTTCTTGTTTTAAATCTTCTCCAAAAATAACTTTTGCATCTTCTTCAAAATACAATACATTATCGATAAAAACAACATCATCGAGTTTCGTTAATAAATTAAATAAATATCCAACTTGATTGTATTTTCTTTCTATAAATCCAGTTTCAAATGCTATATTTGTATGATATGTTAACTCTGTAAAATTTACATATCCTTTTTGATATTGCATTATGTTAATACTCATCAAACCAATAATATTTTCTTTTGTTAGGTTGCCAACTTCTTCTAATGTTTTAAGAAGAAAATTTATTTCTTTCTGTGCCGAGTACTCCGTAATAGAACTATTGAAACTTGAATATTTATAAACTGTTTTTGAAAATATACTTTGTCTTTTTCTATTTGTTTTAGCATTTAAAAAATCAATAGATTCTTGATTATATGATATTAAACTATTTACAAAACCAAGCTTTACAAACTGATTTATGCTCTTTCTTAACGATGTATCATTTAGTCCGTTTATAGAACTAACATATTCTTGTAAATTTTTATAATACTCTTGATTAGGATCTTTTTGATAATTAGCATTTATAAAATCAATTATTGCTTTTAAAGTATTATAAAACTTATCACCGTTTATATCAGTATAGGCTAATGTTAATTTCCAATAATCTTCATAGTTTTGCTCTGTCATATTTAATCCTCAAAATTTGTATTTTTAATTATAAACAAATACTCAGTATTTTTAGTCTTTTTTGCTTTTCCTGTAACTTTATAATCATGTGGTTTTTCAATTACTTGAATATCATTAGAATATTTATTTATGATATTAATTAACTCATCTTTTGATGGATAGGAATTATTGTTATAGCTTAAAAACCAATATTTAAAATTTCCTAAATTTGCAAATAATTTATCAAATAATTCTAAAGAGGATTTTTTATCTATAAAATTATTTTCAAAAGGTTTTAGTTTTTTTGAATGAATATATTCATCAATAAGTCCATAAAATCCAAAATAATTATTCATAGTACCAGTATATGGTGGGTCTAAATAAATTAAATCTGCTTCAGTTTTATCTAATAAATTGAATATATCGTCATTATAAACTTCATTATTTTGTTTATTATCAAATATTGCATTATTATAGTCAATTAAATTTTTTAGAAAGTGGCTCTTAAATGATTCATTATGATAAGCCCTTTTTCTTTTATATTTTGCATAACTATATTCTTCATCTCTAAGTTGTTTTATCTTTTCCCAATTTAGATTAAATCTTGAATACGGCATTTTACGAATCATAGCTCTTCTAATTAATGTAAATGCAATTGATTTTTTATATTCAGAAGATAAATTTTCAATATTTTCTCTATACAAGTCTAGTTCCATACATTCTTCTGGAAAGAAAAAAACTTCTGAATAGTTTTTGTACATAAAGCCTTTTTTTGGTTTTCCTTCAAATATAATTTTTATATCTTTTTCTGTTAAAGTATCATTATTATTTGCAATAAGTGATTTTGCCAAATAGTAATTTATTTTCAATATATCATTACTAATTATTTTGTATCCTCTTCTTTTTGCTTCATATCCGACAGAACCCCCACCACTAAAAGCATCAAATATAGACTTAACATCTTTAGGGAAATAATCACAAATCCAGTTTACTAATTTTTCTTTATTTCCAATATAGTTAACTTTTGGATATTTATAATCAAATAAAATTTTACTTTTATTGTCTTCTTTTATCATATTTAATATATTCTTTGCTATTGCCTCAGCCATAAGAGGAGGCACGGCATTGCCAACTTGTTGCTGTGCAGATATACTACTACCTTTAAATTCAAAACTATCTGGAAATGTTTGTAATCTTGCTAACTCTCTAACTGTTAAAGCTCTATTTTGAGAATAGTGAAAAACTTTCCTCATGTCTCCTGTAATAGTTATAGATGGTTTATTGCTATTGTATTTAATATACTTTCTAATATCTCCACTTTTTGGTCTTAAGTCAATAGGTATATCTGTTCTATCTCCACCATCTTCAATAAAACTCATTTTTTGTAACATTTGTTCTGTATGATTCATAGCTTTGTGATTAAGTATGCTTGATTCTTCTCCTGAATTTAAAGAAGGTAAATCATTTAAGCATTCTTTTACTGTCTTATATGCAGTATGAGTGACCTTAGGAAATGAAATATTATTGCTAATTCTTGAGCCAATAAAAATAACTCTTTTTCTAATTTGAGGAACACCATAATCAGCAGAATTTAAAATACTACATTTAACTTCATATCCTAATTTATTAAAGTCTTTAATGATTTCTTCTTTTGTTTTATGAGTATTATGAGTGTAAAGTCTTGCCACATTTTCCATAACAAAGTATTTTGGTTTCACAATACTTACCACTCTTACAAATTCTTTAAATAGTCTATTTCTCGGGTCATCAATAAATTTTCTACCTATATTTCCTGCTATGCTAAAACCTTGACAAGGTGGTCCTCCAATAATAACATCAACTTCATGTGAACCAGTTAACTCTATTATTTCTTCTTTTGTAATTTGTGAAATATCTTTTTGTATTAAAGTATGTGTAGGAAAATTTGTTTTATAAGTTTTACAAAAGTCTTCTTCTATATCAACTGAAAAAATATTTTGAAATCCAGATTTATCAAAACCAAGTGAAAAACCACCAGCTCCACAAAATAAATCTATATATTTTAAAGTTTTTATCGTTGTTCCTTTTAAGTTTTTGCTATTGTTAAAGTTAAATAAATTTAATTGTTGCATTGATATTCCTAATATTTTGAAAAATCATAACAATAACTATTTGTTTTATCAAAAAATATGACAATTTGTAATATTTTTTATTTATAATTATAGTATCTAAGTTCTATTTTGAATTTATTTAAGTTTATCTAAATATTAAAATATGAATTGATTTTTTATATTTTAATATAACTTACCAACCTATCTACCCTTTGAAAAAATCTTTCAAAATCCTCTTTAGTTGCACTTAGTTTATATACGATATCCATATCAAAAACTTTTTCTACTATATCTACACCACATTCTAAACACTCATAGTCTATTTTACCAACATTTGCATACTCAAAAGATATCTCTTTTATCAACTTATGCTTGTACTCAATTAGATTTGCATCTTCTAACACTAAGTTAGTAGCATCACTATAAGCTCGAACTAAACCACCTGTGCCTAGCTTGGTTCCACCAAAGTAACGAACAGTTATGATAGCACTATTTATGATATCTGCACCTTGAAGAACCATCAGAGTTGGTTTACCAGATGTACCTTTAGGTTCTCCATCATCGCTTGAATGTTCTACTATCTGATTGTATTCATTTAAGTATCTATAAGCAACAACAAAATGTCTAGCTTTTGGATGCTCATCTTTTAACTTTTGTAAAGTTTCATCAAACTGATGATATGGCATCAAAAAAGCTATAAATTTTGATTGTTTTACTTCTAATGTTTTTGTATTTAGCTTATCTACATATCTCATTATGCTAAGTTAGTAAATACCTTTTGAACATCTTCATCATCTTCTAATCTTTGAAGTATTTTATCTATATCTTCTTGTTGTTCATCTGTTATACTCACTGGTGAATTTGCAATTCTCTCTAAAGTAGCTTTTTTTATCTCGATATTCATATCTTCTAAAGCTTTGTTTAGTGTTCCAAAACTTGTATAATCAGCTGTTATGATAGCTACACCATCTTCAGCTTCTATCTCTTCTAAACCAGCATCTATTAACTCTAATTCTAACTCTTCAACATCCATATCATCTTTTAAGTCAAATTCAAAAAGTGCCTTTCTATCAAACATAAACTCTAATGAACCATTAGTTAGCATCTCTGCACCATTTTTGTTCAATATACTTTTTACATTTGCTACTGTTCTAGTGTTGTTATCTGTTGCACACTCTATAAAAAGTAAAACACCGTGTGGAGCTTTACCCTCAAAAGTAACCTCTGCCATATCTGCAACATTTTTCTCAGTTGCTCTTTTTATAGCGGCTTCAATGTTGTCTTTTGGCATATTTTCAGCTTTTGCATTTAGTATAGCTGTTCTTAGTTTAGGGTTTAAGTCTGGGTCTCCTCCACCCTCTTTTGCTGCCATAGTTATAACTTTACC